>CAYOVR010000014.1:0-1197 GCA_964407465.1 uncultured Candidatus Saccharibacteria bacterium | reverse complement strand
CGGTGGTCTGGTGCCGCGAGAGGAAACCACGCCGGCTTGATCGATCATGTCGAAGTGCTTTCGCGGCCTGGATGGCTGCGCGCCGGCACCGCGAAGTTTGAGCTTCGTCCTGGCGGACCCATCTGAAATGTCGTGTGTGACTCCGATGCAGCCGAAGGCCATCGACGTGCCCACGTTGGCAAAATAGCGAGGCTCGGCAAGGTAGTCGGTGTTGTCGTCCTCGTTTGGGATCGTGATCGTGTCGCCTGTCTCGATGTCCAGCCGCAACGGAACCGTCAACTCGACCTCTGCCTGAGGCTCTTCCAGATCGTTCGCCATCTGCGTTGCCAGGTCTGATGCTTCCGCCGACGACGTGATCAGTGTCTTTGATCCAAGGCCGACACGAAACACCCTGCGCCCATGCTTGTCTGCGGAGTCGCGACGAACGACGGCGGCGAGGAATCGCCCCTTGTTGCCGATGTTGTCGGCGGTCGATCCGTACTCGATGAACCCGATGTTGCGCACGTCGTCGGACTTCACGCTCTGACGATCAACGCTAAGGATGTCATGTGGGCTCAACGTCACAGCGTCTGGCGACGTGGATGGATTGTAGAACTTCAGACGGAACATGCCGAGGTCATCGTCCCATCGATATCGACACAGCCACCCGATGTTGGCAGCGACGTCCTCAAGCTCTTGGGCAACGCTCTTCGAGATCGAGGCGTTCCACTCGTATACGTTCCACGTTGGGCTCGTCGGCGTCCACACTTGTGGCGGCTTCGGCGACACGCCACGGAAACCCTTCACAGAGTAGACCTGACCAGAGTTCTCTGCCGCCAGCGGCCCAGGGGTCTCGACGCTCGTGATGGTCCAGCCGCCGATTGACGTCACAGTGTAGACGCCATTGAAGTTCGTCGTTCCGCGAATCTCAAAACGATCGCCAACCTTGAACGCGTGCGCTCTTCCTTCTCCACCGGGGACTGCGGTTCCGCCGAAGAGAACGACGACGCGGTTTGACCCGTCGGTCGTGAACGAGTTGCCTGACGTGTACGGGCCACCGACAAGGTGCCTGGCTGGATCTGCGTCGTTGATGATTCGCTGGAGTTCATCTTCAACTGCGGTTCCGCCAACACTCCCGTAGATGTACTCGTGCCCTCCCGATGTGTTCCCGCTCGTCGCGGCTGGCAAGTAGGACGGCTCGATCTGCGCGATCTGGAG
>CAYOVR010000013.1:0-17598 GCA_964407465.1 uncultured Candidatus Saccharibacteria bacterium | reverse complement strand
TTGGTGAAATCATGTGACCTTTTCCTCTATTCAATTGTATTCAGCTCTGGCCCGTAGCCTGCGGTGGGGCGTTGAGGGAAGGACTCCCTCAGCATGATCCGCTTGCTCTTCCAGAACTTAACTCGATTATAAAACAAAAACAGCCTTTTGGTCAATAGGCTGTTTTTGTTTATTACTCGAAATGGATATTTTCTGCAAGATCTTCGGCTTTTGCTTTGAGAATCGGGTATTTTTTTAGGGTTGGATCGTCGTCCATGAGTAGTCTAGCTCCTTGTTTTGCTAGTTGGAGTGCTTTGAGACTCATAAATCTAGAGAATTTGTATTGAAATCCGGTCTGGGTTTGCCCGAATAGATCACCAAAGCCTCGTTGAGCTAAGTCCATCTCAGCAAGCTTAAAGCCATCGTTAGAGCTGGCAAAGCTGCTCAAGCGAGACAATGTCTCCTCATCGCTAGAATCGCTAAATAGGAAGCAGTAAGACTGTTGTGGTCCGCGCCCAACTCTTCCTCGCAGTTGATGAAGTTGCGCTAGTCCAAAGTTCTGCGCGCCTTCAATTATCATCGTGGTAGCGTTAGGGACGTCAATGCCAATTTCGATAACAGAAGTGGCAACAAGAATATCGAGTTGTTTACTGTTGAACGCTTCCATGGTCTTTTCTTTTTCAGAGGCTTTCATTTTTCCATAGAGCAAGCCCAGTTTGAATTTGGGAAAAATATCTTCTGACAATCGTTTGAATTCTGCTTTAACAGATTTTGTTGTGCTTGTCTCAGAATCTTCAACTCGTGGTGTGATAATAAAAGTCTGTTTACCAGTTTTAATTTCTTTTGAGATAAACTCATAAATTTTTGCGCGACCATCTTCGGTTACAACTTTTGTAATAATCGGCTTACGTCCACTTGGTACTTGTTTGAGGATTGATGTTTGCAGATCATCATAAAGTGCTAAAGCCAAAGTTCGTGGAATTGGCGTAGCGGTCATAGATAGTAAATGAGGAACTTGTTCAGCCTTTTTTTGTTGCTTTAATAGCGTGGCGCGTTGTTCGACGCCAAAACGATGTTGCTCATCGATGATAATCAAACCTAAATTTTTGAAAGTCTGACCATATAATAAAGCGTGAGTGCCAATCGCAAAATGGATTTTTCCTTTGTTGATTTGTGACACTACTTCTTTTTTTCCAACAACTTCACCATCTACAATTCGATAGTTGTTTGTAACTAAAGCGCTATGCTTTTTGTTGAGCGTTTTGAAAGCTTTGTTACCGTAAAGAAGTTTGGTTATGGTTTGGTAATGTTGCTTGGCTAAAATTTCAGTTGGCGCCAGTAAAGTAACCTGAAAGTTTTGTTTAATCGCCGCGAGTGCGCTTAATATGGCAACAAGAGTTTTACCACTTCCGACATCTCCTTCAAGTAAACGATTCATTGGTGATGGGCCTTCCATGTCTTGCATAATCTGCCACGCCGCTTGTTTTTGTCCCGCGGTCAAAGTAAAAGGTAATGAAGCTAAAAACTTTTTGACCAATGAGACATCAGGCTCAATTTTAGGAGCAATAGAGTTAGCAAGTTCGTGTTTACGTTTTTGAACCGCTAATTGTTGGATAAAGCCATCATTAAAGCTAATGCGGAGCTTGGCACGCTCTAAAGCCTCATCTGATTCAGGAAAGTGAATTTGGCGAATGGCTTGGCTTAGTGGTAATAGTTTGCATAGAGTTAAGACGGGCTTTGGGATATCATCAACTACTGAGTCAGCCAAGTGTAAATGTTTTTTTATCAACGTCCGGATACTTTTGTTGTAAACATTTTCAGTTAGATGGTAGACGGGGACAATGCGACCAGTATGAGTGGTATCATCGCTCACCTTTTCATAAATCGGATTCGAAAGTTGTAAGTGTTTGTAAAATGTGGCCTTGCCCGAAAGTAACACCTCATCCCCTGGTTTCAAGTAATTTTTTATGTAGGGTTGGTTAAACCAAGTGACCTTTAAAGAACCAGTTTCATCGGAAATAATTGCTTCGCATAGAGAGGTGCGGCTGCGAAACGAAAAACGCGTGGCAATAGTTTTGATTGTGCCACGTACGGTAATGGTTTGCTCTGCTCGTATATCTTTGATGGCGCTAAAGACGCTGAAGTCAAGATGTTTGTAGGGAAAATAAAAAAGCAGGTCCGATACCGCTTTAATACCAAGCTTGTTTAAATTTTTAGAATTAGTGTCGCCGATTCCAATAAGCTGCGTGATCGGACTGTCTAAAGTTATCATAAACTAAAACTTGAAGTAATGTGTGATTCGTTGGATGAACGTTGGATCGTTAGATTCGTGTTCTGGGACTAAAGGCAGTAAAATATCACGGATTACGTCTGGACTTTGATCTTCGAGCTCTATGATTAGCAAATGGTTCAGATACGCTGTGGTTTCAATGTTCAAAGTTCGATGCTCATCAGTCTCAACTAACCAAAATCGTTGCATGTTTTTGTATGGAACATGCAGGTCGTTAAGATGAAGCCCTTTGTCGCTTAAGCCAACTTTAAGTTGTTCAGGTTGTTGGCGAAGTAAATATGAGGCTAGCCCGGATATACAAGCAACACTAATCGCTCCAAAGTAATCACCGGAAATAATCTGGTAACCAATAATTAAAACAATAACTGCCCAAAAGGTGATATGCCACCCTGTATTTTTGTGGTAGTGTCGGAACGATGGGGCTTCCCATGAAAGAATGTATGTAGTTTGTTGAGCCATTTTGTTTTTTTATGCTTCTGGCGGAGAGGGAGGGATTCGAACCCTCGGTGCCTTTTGGACACAATGGTTTTCAAGACCATCGCACTAGACCACTATGCGACCTCTCCTATTATTTGGTCGCGGATCGAATAAATTCGCCCGCTCCTCGTTCAATTCAGCAAAGCTGAATTTCACTTTCTAAAGAATAATGATTGGTATCTATTTTTTCGAATTTTGATATTTAACTCCAATATTATAACATTTTCTGGTGAATAATAAAAACGGCCAGATCTCTAGAATTAGGCCGTTTTCATTTTGTTTCAGATTTGCATCCGGTACTATCGTTCCGAAATATACGGGTATAATTTCCTTATACTAATATATTTCGAAGCGACATTGGTGTAAAGATTATGGTTGTTCAGGAATAAATGTTCCGTTTACGTTATTGTCTGGAGTCGTTGGAGCTGGTTCTGGTTCTTCAAGGGTTTCTTCTGAATCCTCTGGTAGTGGTGGGGTTGTTCCAGTGGTCCCGGTTGTACTGCCTTTGACTGTGCCAGTAACTGGAACCTCAGGAAGCTCTAAAATAGTAATTTTTTTCGCTACGATAGTGTTATCAATTTTCGTACCGACTATAGTAACTTTTGATTTAGATGTAAGTTTGCTTAATTCGAAAGGCTTGTCATCTTTGAGGACCACAATATTTTTGAGATCGATAGTAAAGGTTGTTCTTTCAACAATAACTCGCGCGCTTGAGATGCTGCTGATTGTTCCGCCTAAAATAGTCACTTCGTTAGGGTCAACTAAGTCAGCAAGCGCTTTTTCATTCACAGTAGCAATAAGTCTATTGATGTTATCGTTTGAGTTTTTAGCATCCTTAGTAGCGTTATCCTTAATTTCAGTAACTTGGTCGCTTGTGGATTCAATGGCGCTAGCAAGGACTTCCTGCTTTTTGGTAATTTCTGCGAGTGAAGAAAGAATCCCAACTTCTGATGGGGAAAGGGTTTGTGTGTCAGCAACTTTGCGTACATCGGAAAATGTATTTTGGGCCTGCTGGTTAAGTTCTTTTAATACAGCTTTGGTTGATTCTGGATCGTTGTTTGGATCGGTTAAAACCTTTTGGGCTTCAGCTAGTCGCTTTTCAGTGAGAGCTAAACGAGCCTGAGGTTTTTGTGCTTCTGGCGTGAAAATCAACGAGGTCTGTTCGAAAGACTTTTTAACTATGAATAAGTTTTGACCAGGGATGCTATTTTGAGCAGCGTATCCTGTACCAACGAACAAAACTAAGCCGGCCATGACGCTAAGGGGAATATAGCTAGCTCGGACCAAGAATAGCAAGTGGCCGATGAAGGACTTTGGCTTAAGAGCGTTTAAGTAGCGATGCTCTCGATAGCCTTGAGATATAGTAGCCTTCGGTAAGTTTGCTAATGCTTGGATAACTGGAATAAGCATCTCTGATTCTTTTTGCTGTGAAGCAATATCAGAGACTGTTCTGCCAGTCTTGAGCATGGAGATTAAATTTTCGGTAGTAAGTTCAGGCTTCATGGTCTTAGGAAAACTTCTGATTGATTTGTTCTATAAGTGATTTAAGTTTGGTAATAGCTCTGTGTTGAATCACGCGAATCGCGCCTTCTTCTTTTTGGAGTAGTTGGGCAATTTCGGGATTAGTGAGATCATCAAAGAATTTAAGTTTGATGACAAGCTGTTGTTCAGAAGTGAGCTCTTTGAGTAATTTGATTAAAGTTTTTTGTTGAAAGTCGAGATTGACTATGTCGATAACATTCGTTTCGTACTCGAGAGTGTTTTCAACTTCTTCAATTGGCACCAAGACTTTCTTGCTTCTGTAGTAGTCGATGACTTTGTTACGAGCGATCTGGTACAACCAACCTTCAAACGTCGCGTTGTTTTCTAAAGTGTGTAAATTGCCAAAAGCTTTGACAAAGACATCTTCAGCTAAGTCTTCGGCGGTTTGCTTGTGGCCGACGCGATAGAAGATAAAGCGGTATATTTTTTGAAAGAAGCGGTCGTACAGTTCGGCGTAGGCAGTTTCGGTCCCAGAACGGGCTCGCGAAACTAAGCCTTCAGTGTCATCAGGCACGAGAAAGTTTGATGTTAGTTTTACATTAGAGTAGACGGATCCGTTGGACATGTGTTACAGATAGTGATATTAAAGGTATTTTAGCAGATTATTGATATTTTAGGTACATGTTCCCTAACACAAAAGAGACATCATTTGATGTCTCTTTTGTGGCGGAAGGGGAGGGATTCGAACCCTCGGTACGGCTTTACAACCGTACAGCGGTTTAGCAAACCGCCGCACTAGGCCACTATGCGACCCTTCCTCGTTAAAACATTTCTATTTGGGCAACTTCTTTGTCAAAAGTCTGCGCTATCGACTCGTCGTAGTTAGACTACGCCTCGTCGCTTGCTCGACTTTTTCCTCAAATTTGCTCCAAATATAAAAGTTTTAGATTCCTGATTTGATCAAGCAATTTCGGAAATCTTTGTCCTACAATTTTAAAATACTTCCTTAGTTTACTGAAAAAAAGGGCTTTGGTCAATGTTAGTCGCGGGCAAGGGTGACACAGATTACCGATGCCGCCCCGGCTTCCTTAAGCGCTTTCGTTGCTTCAAGAAGAGTTGAGCCAGTTGTGAGTACGTCATCTATTAACATAACGTTTTTGTCTACTAAGTTGGCTTTTGTTGAAACTTCAAAAGAACCTTTCATATTTTCTAGGCGATCTTTTTTGTTGAGATCTTTTTGGGTCTTGGTGTTCTTGTTTCGACTCAACGCATTTGAAAGTGGAATATTGGAGTTGATAGAGATTTGTGCAGCAATAATTTCGGCTTGATTAAAACCTCTCCAGCGTTTTCGTTGTGGAGATAGAGGGATGGGAATGACGAAATCTGCTTTTACTATGTCAGGACGCCCTTTTAAAAAGAGCGCGAGCATGTGGCCAAGCTCAGCATAAATCGCTGGTACAAATTTATACTTCCCTAAAATGATAGCTCTGCTAACTCTTGTATCTTTGTACGCAAACAAGCTTATGGTTTGAATAGGCGAGACTTGTGTTGCGCACTTGTTATGAGTTATCCCACCAAGTGATGATTTGTGGCACATGATACAATTTTGCAATCTGAGCCGCTCTAAGGACATGATGCACTCGGTGCACAAATATAGAGGACCTTCTTCGCCACACCCTAAGCAGTGGATAGGGAAGATTGTGTCGAGTAATTGATCTGAGACGTCTTTTAAAAATGGATGCATAACAAGAGCTTACATGAAGCAGGCTCAAGCAAAGATAAAGATAATCTCAAATAAAAATAAAACACCGCCGGTTAAGGCGGTGTTTAGAGTATTAGGCTGGAGTGGCTATCTTTTCTCGTTTTTTTTCGAGAGCAAAAGTTATTTTTGCGTTCTTTACATCACCAGTAATTTTGATCCCATTTTTGTTGAGACCATGGCCAATGATTTTTTCAGCTAAAGCGTCTTCGAGTAGATCTTGGATGTTTTTACGGATGAAGCGCGCTCCTTGAGCAGGATCGAAACTTTTTTCAGCTAAGTGTTTAACCAAAGCTGGTGTAGCTTTGAATTCTACGTTCTGAGTAGCTAGGCGTTGTTGTAAGTATTGGATTTGAAGATGGGCGATTTTCTTAAGTTGATCAAAGCCAAGTGGGCGATAGACAATAATTTTGTCGATTCGGTTTAAGAGCTCTGGTCGAAACTCTTTCTTCAACATTTCCATAACGCCATCTTTGATTTTGTTGTATTCCCGTTCGAGTTTTTCTTTCTGCTTTTTACTGGACATGCTTTCATCACGATCAGCAAACCCAATTTTAGCCGCTTGTTGAGTAAGTTCTCTCATCCCCAAGTTAGATGTCATGATGATAATCGTGTTGCGGAAGTTAACTTTTTTTCCAGCAGCATCGGTAAGTTGGCCATCTTCAAGAATTTGAAGGAAGATGTTGAAGACGTCAGGGTTAGCTTTTTCAATTTCATCAAACAAGATAACGGAGTAAGGTTTGCGGCGAACAGCTTCGGTTAAGCGACCACCTTCTTCGTAACCCACATATCCAGCGGGTGCACCGATAAGACGTGCCACGTTGTGGCGTTCCATAAATTCCGACATATCAACGCGGATAAGCGCATCAGGGTCTTGGAAAACTTCTTGAGCGATAACTTTCGCTGTTTCAGTTTTACCCACACCAGTTGGTCCAAGGAAGATGAATGAACCAAGTGGGCGATTTGGATCGGTAATACCAGCTCGTGAGCGACGAATGGCCTTGGCAACTTCGCTAACAGATTCATCTTGGCCAATAATTTTGGCTTTCAAGGTTTTTTCTAGTCCGACAAGTTTACCAATTTCACTTCCAGCAAGTTTGGTTAAAGGAATTTTGGTCATCATTGAGACAGTGTGAGCGATATCTTCTGCTGTGATATCGCGAACAGGGGAGACCTTTTCTTCTTTGAATGAAATTTCCAGTTCCGCTTTTTGGCGCATCAATTTTTCTTCTTGTGTGCGCAAATGAAGTGCTGTGGTAAAGTCTTGGTCGAGTACGGCTTTGGTTTTTTCCTCTTCAAGTGCTTCTAAATCAGTTTCTAACTTCTTCTTTGTTTTAAGAAGTTTGGAGTTGTTTGAAATGCTTCGTAGAAACGCGGCGGTTTCATCAACTAAATCAACAGCTTTGTCTGGTAAGAAATGGTCTTGAATGTAACGGTCAGAAAGTTCGACAGCCGCTTTAATGGCTTCATCAGTAATTCCGATGTTATGATGTTTCTCGTAGTTAGGACGAAGACCTTTCAAAATTTGAATTGATTCTTCTTTGCTTGGTTCTTCAACAATGATAGCTTGAAAACGTCGTTCAAGCGCGGCATCGTGTTCAATATGCTTTTTGTATTCAGCTAAAGTAGTGGCACCGATTGTACGAAGCTCACCGCGAGCAAGTGCTGGCTTGAGAATATTAGCCGCATCAAGGCTGCCGGTGGTTGCGCCAGCGCCGACCATGGTATGAAGCTCATCTATAAATAGGATGACGTTGGTGTTGGCTTTAACTTCGTCGATGATTTGTTTCAAGCGATTTTCAAATTCACCACGGAACATCGAACCGGCGACGATTAACGCTAAGTCGAGACTTAGAATTTTTTTGTCGATAAGTGTGTCAGGAACTTCGCGCTTAGCGATGGCTAATGCCAAACCTTCGACGATAGCAGTTTTACCGACACCAGCTTCACCAATTAATACAGGATTGTTTTTTGTACGTCGTCCAAGAATTGATGTTAAGCGTTCAATTTCTTTTTTGCGACCAATGACAGGATCAACAAGTCCATCCGCAGCTTTTTTAGTTAAGTCAGTAGTAAAGTATTCAAGCATTCCACCTTTTTTGTTGTCCATGCCGGGCATTCCCATTTGTTGGGGGTTCTGCTGGGGCATTTGTTCGGGTCCGACTTCGGGGAACTTAGAAATGTTTTCGAACACTGCAATTAAGTTTTGTTCAAGTTCGCTAATGTCTATGCTTAATTTAGAAAGAATAACTTTAGCTTTGTTAGTTTCAATGTTAACCAAGCCGTACAGAAAATGTTCTGTACCAATAAACTGATAGTTGTATTGACTCGCAATAATAGCTGATCGTTCAATGGCGGCTTTCAAATTTTCTGAAAGCACAGGTTTCCAGTTATCAATCTCATTGTTTTTATTAACTAAATCAATTTCCGCTCGAAGAATGTCAGGGGAGATGTTGGCCTTCATTAAAATTTCTGCAGCAAAAGAACTTTTTTCAGTAACAATGCCGAATAAAAGATGTTCTGTGCCGATATGGTCGTGGCCCATCTCTTCAGAGATAAGCTGGGCAGCAATAAGCGCGTTTTTAGCGCGACTCGATAATCTTTCTAGGATGAATGAAAAGTTTGTCATGTAGTATTTAAAAGTTTATGGAATGTATTAGCAGTCTATCGGTCAGAGTGCTAATTGTCAAGCTTAGATAAACAGTAATTAAAATCTTTTTAAAACATATGTAGGCATTTCTGGTCAAATGTTTTACACTGCTTTTATACTGGCATCATATCATGAAATGGCTTAAGAAGTTATGTACAAAAAACCATCAAAAACTAAACAACCGGAATCTGAAACCCATGCTTACGAATATTGCATGTTCTTGCTTAATATTCGCTTACGTAGTGAAGGTGAATTACGCTACGGAATGATTCAGCGTGGATATGTTGAGAATGTAATCGAACAAGTTATCAACCGTTTGTTTGAACTCAAATATATAGATGATAATCGATTTTTAGAAATCTTAGTTGATAACAACAAGAAGTACAAAAATTACGGATATATGATGATCAAGAAGAAGTTGATTGAGAAACGACTGTCACGCGAAACGATTGAATCTGGAATGACAGAATATTTTTCATCAGAAGATGAGCTTGCTGTTGCAAAGCGATTTATCAAAAAAGAAAAGTTGACGACAAACACTCAAGAAGATAAGCAGAAGCTTGTACGCAAGTTGCAAGCGCGAGGGTTTAGAATGGATGCGATTATGAAAGTTGTTTCCGTGCCTCTTGAGCAGGACTATGATTAAAAAAAGTCGAGCGACACCGGTGAGGGTGCCGCTCGTGTTGAGGCCTGCGTGAGCAGGCCTTGGGGTCTAGTGGCCGTAGAAGCCGCGGCCGACCTCGTCGGGAACCATGCACAGCGCCACCATGCGTTCGTCGCAGAGGGCGATCACTTTCTTGTCTCCCATGGATCCACTCGAAGTGAAGATTGTGTTCACACCCGCATCGATGAGTTCCAGTGGCGCATCTTCAAACGGGAAGAAGCTGTCACTGTACGCCACCGAAGCTGATGTGTCGTGTCTCATTTCGTTGGCCAGCTTGAGTGCGAGCCTCGCTGCCGTGACACGGTCTTGCTGACCGACGCCGTTGCCGATGAGCATGCGCTTCTTGACGACCGTGATCGTATTGCTCGTGCTCGTGCATCCGATTGCCCAAGCAAAGAGGATGTCTTTCTTCACGTCGATGTCGAACGAGGGTCCCAGTCTCTTGACCCGCTCATCTTGGAAGTCGAGAACATACTCGTAGTTGTCCTGTACGAGCTTGCCCCCGCGAACCGAACGAGACCTCTGCTCTCTGTCGATGCTGTCACGCCCGAGTTGGCTGAGCGCCGGGTTGCAGATGACGCGACATTTTTCCTTCTTCCTGTGGAGCATCAGCAATGCTTCCCGCGAGATTTCCGGGCAGACCACGGAATCCAGCACGCGACGCTGGCCTCCGACCAGTCCACTCGTGAGAAGGATATCAATGCTTTCCTCGTTGAGCGGAAAGTTGGTCATGACCAGACCCCCGAACAGGGCGCGCGAGTTTCCGATAGCCATCTTTGCGAGGGCTTCCCCGCGCATTGTGAAGCTGAAAGAGGCACCGCAAGCGTTGCCATGCTTGATCCCGATCGCGATGTTAGGCACGCGGTCCTCGAAGTTGACCGCGAATCCGGCGGCGATGTGGGTCATGGTCTGGAGCGCGCGGTCCAGATCCGTGAAGTTGTTGTAGCTGGGTTGGCCCAACAGAATCTTGAACCGGTGCAGCGCCAAAGGATCTCGGCGCCAAAACCGCCAGCTCCGGTTGCGATGAAGGGCAGCGCCCTTCTGCTGGGGATTCTCTCCGTACTTACAGTCGTGGACCTTCGTACCGAAGAGTCGAACGAATCCCTGAAGAAATCGTTTCAGCATGTAGCATTCTCCCTTCTCCCAAGTTGTCCAGCCAATTAAGGTATCAGTTTTAATCGAACGAGTCAAAGTCCTAAATTAGCACTAAAAAAACACAGAACTTTTCAGTCCTGTGTTTTTCCTAGTTTATAAGTTCATTTCGCGTAAGCGTTTGACGCGGTCAGCGATTGGCGGGTGAGTGTTAAAGAAACTAGCGAACCATCCGGCGCTATCGCCTTTGTGATCTTTGAGCGGATTGGCGATGTATAAGTGAGCCGTAGCTTTGTTGGCAACTTCTAATGGTTCGTGATCAGCCGAAATTTTTTCTAAAGCTCGCGCCAGTCCTTCTGGGTAGCGGGTGAGCAATGCGCCCGAGCTATCAGCTAAATATTCGCGTTGACGACTAACAGCTAATTTAATCAAAGTTGCAATAAAAGGCGAGAGGATGGCTAGAACAATTCCGGCGATCATCAAAATCAAACCAAGATTCCCATTCTCGCGATTATCACGTTTACCTCCGAACAAAGAAAAGCGAAGTAACCAATCAGCGAGTAATGTGATCGTACCAACCAAAACTACGACCAAGGTCATCATGCGAATGTCGTAGTTACCAATGTGTGAAAGCTCGTGAGCCAAAACTCCTTGAAGTTCGGTTGGTTCTAGTCTTTGCAAGATTCCAGTGGTCACGCAAATCACGGCGTGCTTTGGATCACGACCTGTTGCAAACGCATTCATCGCCGAGTCTTCTATTATATAGACGCGAGGCATTGGCAGTCCGGCAGCAATTGTAAGGTTTTCAACAAGACGAAACAGTTCCGGCGCAGATTTTCTATCGATCTCTTTAGCCTGAGAAAGCGCCAGCGTAATTGAATCAGAAAAGAAGTAGGAAACAAACGCTGAGACTGTGCTAAACAATACAGCAATTACCAAAATACCAGGGTTATTATAGAGATACGAAAAGGCATAGCCGAGACCGATGACTATAATCAGGAATACAAAAATCAGAAAAACTGAGTTTCGTTTGTTTTTGGCGATGTGATCGTAAGTGATCATATCTAATGTTTATTGTTGATTAGAACTGGACTTTGACGTTCTGGCTTTCAGGGCCTTTGTCATCGATATCGAAGAACTGACGAACGGTGAAGCCCATAATGCTAGCAAACAAGTTGGTTGGAAACACTTGGAGTTTGGTGTTGAAGTCACGAACTGTGCCGTTGTAGAAGCGGCGTGAGGCTTGAATCTTATCTTCGGTATCGCGAAGATCGCCTTGCATTGCTAAAAAGTTTTGGTTTGATTTCAAATCCGGATAGGCTTCAGCAACTGCGAACAATTTGCCTAATGCGCCGGTAAGCATGTTTTCGTCTTTGGCTTTTTCGGCAAAGTCGGTGGCGCCCATAGCGGCGGCACGAGCTTGGGTTACGCCTTCGAGCACAGATGATTCCTGACGAGCAAAACCTTTTACGGTTTCGATGAGGTTAGGACTTAAATCGTAACGTCGCTTAAGTTGAACTTCAATGTCGCTCCAAGCTTCTTCAACGCGATTGCGTGAACGAATCAGGGAGTTGTAGAGAACGATTGCTAGTACCACGAGTACAGCAATGATTATCAAAGCTATCATCATATGGATATTTATTAATGATTACTTTTTATTATAGCTTAAATCGGCAAAGCTTTCAAAAGCCATAGATAATTGTGGATAAGAAGTTTGACAGCGTCCGTGGATAGCTATAATATAGTTATAATTGTAAAAAAGTTTATGAATCACGTCTCTCGCTACCAAATTAGCTTTAATAAGATTGCTGCAAAGACTCTAGTCCTTGCTGGTTTTATTAAGACTGAGAATTTGGGTAGCTAAGACGCGACTGAAACATTTTGTTATAAAGTCCGCTCGCTACTCAACTGGGTAGCGAGTTTTCTTTTGTGCGAAATGCGCAAATCGTTAGAATGTTGATCCGAATTTCCATGGAGGAATTTCTCATGACCGAAGGTGCTAAGATCGCGACCTCGTCCGTCGATACGGGCGAACCTGGGATTCGTCTCAATCCTGGACACGAATCCTGTCCTCGTGGTGGTCAGGATGTTTTCGCTCGACCGGGAAGCAGTTCCATGCCTACCACTTTCACGTGCATGGACTGCAATAAGCCCGTGCAGAACCATCGCGACGAGCCTCATGATCGGGTCATGGGCTCGGCGTAGGTTGATTCGCTTGGGCGGGTTAGAGACCCGTAGCATCGGAGTAGTACAATCATATGAGCTGTATAAGAACTGGAGCGATCATCGCTCCTCCCGTCATCTGAGCCGGCCTTCGGGACCCGGCTCAGTTTTCTTTTGCCTATAATTTGTGCTATAATATAGACAAAGTTTTTCTTAAGAAACAAAATTAAAGTTAACCAAATCAAATGAGCTTCTTACAATCCCGCAAAGTTATTTGGATATTTGTCATAGTAGCGCTTGTCGCAGTTGGATTATATTTGTTTACAGTCTGGCGCAGTCAGAAGTTGGCAGACCAGGAATATCAACCTCAGCTTACTCGAACCGTGGTAGCTCAAGATGAGTTGCCTCCTCGTTTTCCAACTGGAATTCCTTTAGAGAAAGACGCGAAAATTTTACAGAACACATACACGACAAGTGATGTTGGTGGATTCCAGTCTGTACGCGTTTTCATCACCGAAAAGAGCTTGGCAGAAAATCTGCAACTATACAAGCAATATTTTGCTAGCAATGGATGGACTGTTGAGTCGTCGGTTGATCAAGATAATTTGAAGTCGATGTCGGTGCGTAAAGATGATCTATTAGTGCAAGTAGTGCTGAATGAAGTTCCAGAACGTAAGACAGTTGAGATTACAGTCCAGCAACTATCCCCAGCCTAATAACCTTATTTTTGAAGCCCGGCCTACATTTGGGTCGGGTTTTCTTTTTGAGCAATTATTGGTATAATTGCACTATATAATTCGAAATTGTTCGAAGATTTATGCTTTCAAAAGAAGAAATCATCAAAATATCTCACCTGGCTCGAATTGAGTTGAGTGATGCAGAAGTCGAAAAGTTTCAAAAGGACATCTCGGCTGTTTTGGATTATGTTGAAGAGCTCAAGCAAGTTGATACTGATGGATTAGATATCGTCTCATCTGTAACTGGTTTGGAAAATGTCTCTCGCCCAGATGTCGCAGTTGCTGGTGAAAACAAAGATGAGATTTTGCACAACGCTCCAGAAACGAAAGACGGGTATTACAAAGTAAAAGCGATATTATAGAGTACTGATTGACTGTATGAACTACGAATTTTTAGAACTTACTGAATTACGAAAATTATTAGATGAAAAAAAGGTTTCGTCAGTTGAATTGACGAAGTATTTTTTGAATCGAATAAAAGAACTTGATCCTAAGCTCAATAGCTTTATTACCTTAGCTGAAGAAGAAGCATTGCAAGCGGCACAAGAAGCGGATGAATATATCGCAAGTGATGGCGAAAATTTTCCGTTAACTGGTATTCCTTACGCTTCAAAAGATTTGTTCGTTACAAAAGGGATTCGTTCTACAGCTGCTTCGAAAATTTTAGATAACTACATCCCGCCATACGACGCCACAGCAATTGCCAAAATTAAAGCCCAGAAGGCGGTTTTGATTGGGAAGACTAACTTGGATCAGTTTGCGCATGGTTCGAGTGGTGAGACTTCTGCTTACGGCGCGACTAAGAATCCTTGGGATACAGAACGTATGCCTGGTGGGTCTTCAAGCGGTTCTGCTTCTGCGGTTAGCGCTGGTTTGGTGCCATGGGCCACAGCAACTGAGACTGGTGGGAGTATTCGTCAGCCAGCATCATTGACTGGTGTTTCTGGATGGAAACCAACTTATGGTCGTGTCTCTCGTTACGGTGTTATGGCTATGGGTTCATCTTTAGACAGCATTGGCGCTATGGCCTATTCAGTCCGCGATTTAGCGATGATCGCTGAAGTTATGTCTGGCCAAGATTTAAAGGACAGTACAACTGGTCCAGTAGATGTTCCGGCATACTCAAAACTTATCAATTCCGATTTAAAAGGTGTAAAAGTTGGTATTCCAAAACAGTATTTTATAGATGGTATGGAAAGCGGTGTGAAATCTGCTGTCATGGACGCCATTAAAGAACTAGAAAAACAAGGCGCTACACTTGTTGATGTTGATTTACCAAACACAAAATACGGCTCACTGGTTTACGCGATTGTTTGTCCGAGTGAAGTTAGCTCTAACTTGGCACGTTATGATGGTATTCGATATGGTCATGTTACTGGTGATGCTAAAGATTTACTGGAAGTTTATCAAAAGTCTCGTGCTGAAGGTTTTGGTGATGAAGCCAAGCGTCGCATTATGACTGGAACTTATGTTCTAAGTGCTGGTTATTATGATGCCTACTACAAAAAAGCCCAGCGAGTTCGTCGTTTGATTATCAATGAGTTTGAACATGTCTTTAAGCAAGTTGATGTTTTGGTTTGTCCATCTACGCCAAATGTTGCGGCTAAGTTAGGACATGCTGCACAAGACCCTTTGTTTGGTTATATCGCTGATCAGTTGAATATCCCTGGGTCTTTGGCTGGGCTTCCAGCATTGTCAGTCCCTTGTGGATTTAGCGAAGATCTTCCTGTTGGCTTGCAGATTATTGGACCACAATGGGGTGAACAAAAGATTTTCAACGTTGGCGCAGCGTACCAAGAAGCTACTCAGTGGCATAAACAACATCCTAAAGTCTAACTATGTCTAAAGAAAACTCTGACAATACATATCGACCAGTAATTGGTCTCGAAATTCACGTTCAGCTTGCAACTAAAAGCAAGATGTTTTCGAGCGCGCCAAATAATCCTGATACGACTGAACCAAACGTTAATATAGATGAAGTTGTTACTGCCGAACCGGGAACGCTCCCAGTTGTAAACAAAGAAGCGTTACGTCTTGGCGTTATGGTTGGCTTAGCTTTGCACTGCGAAATTCCAGAGTACTCTAAGTTTGATCGCAAACATTATTTTTATCCAGATCTTCCAAAGGGTTATCAAATTTCTCAGTACGATGAGCCGATTGCACAAAACGGTTACGTTGATATTGTTTTACCAAGTGGCGAAACAAAACGCATTCGCATCACTCGTGCTCATTTAGAAGAAGACGCTGGAAAGAACATTCATCCAGAAGGTTTGTCGTATTCGTTGGTGAACTATAATCGAGCGGGAAGTCCGCTTTTGGAGATTGTTACTGAGCCAGATATTGAAAGCGCTGAAGAAGCTCGTATCTTTTTGCAAGAACTTCGCAACATCGTTCGCTATGTAGGCGCCTCAAGCGCTGATATGGAAAAGGGGACGATGCGCTGTGAGCCAAACATTTCTGTCCGCAAACCGGGTGAATTAACTTTGCCAAAGTATAAAGTTGAGGTGAAGAATATCAACTCATTTAAGTTTGCTGAAAGCGCCATTAATTACGAAATTGCTCGCCACAAAGAAATGCTCGAGGCAGGGAATATGCCTAAGCAGGTGACGATGGGTTGGAATGAGAAAGATAATAAAACCGTTGAACAGCGTAGCAAAGAAGAAGCTAATGACTACCGCTATTTCCCCGACCCAGATTTACCCCGACTGCATTTTACAAAAGAATTCATCGCAGATTTACAAGGTCAGCTTCCAGAACTTCCAGACGCAAAACGATTACGTTTTAAAAATGAATATGGTCTTGGCGTTGCCGATATCGAAAACTTGATCATCTGGAAAGAACTGACTTATTTCTTTGAAAATGTGGTTAGTGAGCTTACAGAATGGAATGAAATCGAAGATGGTAAGCTTGATATGCCTAAGCTGATCAAACAAGCAGCTAATTGGTGTTTGCAAGATTTCTCTGCCTTTTTGAATGCGGCGCATCAGCATCCAGAAGAAAGTCGGTTGCATCCCGAAAACTTGGCTGAAATGATTAAGCTTATTGAACAAGGAAAAATTTCGTCATCAGCTGCTAAGCAAGTTTTCAAAGTGATGTTTGATAAAGGTGGTGAGCCAGATACAATCGTCGCTGATCTGGGTCTCGAACAGACAAGTGATGAAGGTCCAATCTTGGAAGCTATCGAAAAGATTATCGCTGAAAACGAAAAGGCCGTTACTGACTTCAAAGCTGGCCAAGAAAAATCATTTGGGTTTCTGGTTGGCATGGCCATGAAAGAATTGAAAGGCAAAGGCAATCCACAAATAGTAAACGAACTCCTTCGCAAAAAACTTTCTGAATAGGTTTAAACCTGAAAGCAGTGTCCGTAATGGGCATTGCTTTTTTGATGAAATTCGTTTAGAATAACGCCAGTTTCCAAAGGAGGCAAACGCCTCTTTTATTTTGTCCGAACACAGGAGTGGGGTATGGAAGCATACGAGCGGATTATCGTGGCTCTCGACGTGGAAGATCGAGCTGCCGCGCTCAGGCTGGTGACGATCTTGCATTGCCAAGTTGGAATGTTCAAGATCGGCAAACAACTGTTCACGGCCGAAGGGCCGAGTCTGGTCAGGGAGATCATCGCTCTCGGTGAGAAGGTCTTTCTCGACCTGAAGTATCACGACATTCCGGCCACGGTTGCCAAGGCCAGCGTTGAAGCAACCAAGCTCGGCGTGTCAATGTTCAACATGCACGCAAGCCCCGACATGACAAAGGCGATGAGTGACTCCTCTGAAGCCGTTGCGAAGTACTGCCGGGAAAAGAACATCCCTCGGCCGTTCATTCTCGGCGTTACGGTGCTCACCAGCGCTGACGCGGCTGACATGGAGGAGGAGATTCCTCAGAAATTCATGCCACTCGAGCAGCTTGTAGTTCTTCGCGCTCAACGCGCTCGTGCGTGTCGGCTCGATGGTGTTATCGCTTCTGCTAAGGAAGCTTCAGCGCTTCGAGAGTCTCTCGGTCGGACTTCAGTGATTGTCACGCCGGGCGTTCGTTCGAAAGGAGCGTCGGTCGACGACCAAAAACGCGTTGCTACACCGGGTGAGGCCGTTCGAGATGGCGCCACCTACGCGGTCATCGGTCGTCAGCTCACGGACTCGAACAACCCCATCAAAGAAGCGCAGGCGATCGCTCTCGAAATCGAAACGGCTACGAACTAGGCTTCGTAAGTAGCCAAAGAGAGGGAAGATGTATCCCATGAATGTCAGCGATGTGCGTAGCATCCTCAGGAATGGAATCTGGGACGAAGGAATGTTCCTAGACAGGCTA
>CAYOVR010000012.1:0-17613 GCA_964407465.1 uncultured Candidatus Saccharibacteria bacterium | reverse complement strand
TGACAATGGCGTCCAGGGAATCGGCGGCCAGAGTGGGCATCACGGCCAGGCAATCTCCCTGATACAGAGTCGCATTGCCGATAATGACGGGTTCAGGCATATCAGCGATATCCATGGGTATAGGTGGACGCCTGGCGGGCGCCAGCGGAGGCGATAGTTACAGGGCCGGCGTGCTGGGCGATCTCTGCGAAGGCGTCCGCCGCCGCGTCCACTTGGTCATCGTGGCCAGATTCAGGGAATGACTCAAGCTCGCTCAAGAAAGCCTCATTCCAGGGGCCTTTGACGATATCGACATTGCCGGCCTGCCATTGCGCCGCGAAGGGGCTGGCGCGGGTGATCTTATCCCGGCTGGGGCGGCGGGCGGTGATGTGGTGCCCGGCCAGGAGGCTGACATAACCGCTGGCCTGATCCTTTCCGGCCTGGCCAGGGTCCTGGGGTATGGAAATCTTAATTGAGCGCCCGTCCTGGCTGGCGGTGTTGAGGATCGCCTCCCGGACCCGATGGGCCCCGGCCCGTAAGGTCAGGGTGTGCAGGACGACGAAGCGCCCGGCGCGGGTGCGCGCCATCAGTACGCTAGCAGTCGCATCAGGGCTGGGGTTGGCCTCGGTGGGAGGAGTGGCGGCCAGGTCCCAAGCCCGGCAGGTGGCGATAACGTCAGCCGGGGGGATATCCAGGATCGAGACGTTATGGCGCGGGAAGTACAAGCCAGCCGCCGGCTTGATGCGCCAGTTGCCCAACAAGAGGCGCTCGCGCTCTACCCGCCCGAGGGCCTTGAGGTTGGCCATATAGCCCGGATCGGCCCGCATCAAGGCCGGGTTATCCGTGACCAGTGCGGGAATGAAGGTCACACTTTTGGCGTCTTCGGGCGCAATGCCATGCGCCGCTACCAGGTCCGCGGGACTATCGGCCCACTGGATCTGGTCAGCGATGCGGCAAAACCAGCGAAGCTGGCCGGCGCGCTCCGGGATCGGAAAACCATCCTCGCCGATCCACCAGCCGATGAACTCCGCGACCCAGCTATCCGCGTCCGGGTTGCAGGTGGCGCGGACATAGGGGCGCACCCCGCAGGTGGAGCGGTTGCGCGACAGGAGATAGAAAAACTGGCTGCGCTCGAAGTGGGTTAATTCATCGAAGGCCAGGAGGGCGATTTGTGCCCCTTGCCAGCCCAGCACGTCGCTTTCCTGGTTGAGATGGGCAAAGGTGATCTTTGATCCTGAGGGGAAGGAAAAGCACAGATTGGGCGACTTGATGGGCCTGGCCCCGATCAGGGGATAAATGGACATGGCGTTATCCCAGAGCCCGCCTTCATTAGTGATCTGTACCGACTGGCGCCGAAAGATGACAGCGCCGAAGCCCTTGACGCCACTATGCCGGGCGCCTTCCATCAAGAGCGCCCAGGTCTTCCCGCCACCGGCGCCCCCGCCATAGATGACGATATCCGCCGCGGATTTCAGGAAATTTTCCTGAGGCCCCGGCTGGGGACGAATGGCGATGGGAAAATTAGCGCCCATTGTCCGGCAGATAGACCGTGACGGCCTGGGTTACATTGGCCTCAATCGTCTGTTGCAGCCTGGCCTCTGCCGTCCTGCCGGCCCGCGTCATCTCGTACCAGCGGATAGCGGCCACGTCGCCATCTACTGCCCGCTCGAACAGGGATTTTCCCACGCGGCCTTGTGCTTTGGCTTTTCCGGCTTCTAAGGCTGCCATAACACGTTCTTCAGAAGCCTTTCGGCGCATAAATTCGCGCTCACTAATCCCCATGACCGCGGCAATCTGGGTCAAAGAAAGGCCCCAGCCGGCCATCATTTCGATCTTGCTCAGCATCTCATCCGTGATGGTGACAGTAATCGGCCTAGCCATGATCAGAACGGCACATCTCCGCCCGTGTAATGGGACCCTTTGCCAAACCCAAAATTAGACTTTTTCATCTTTCGTTCTAACGCATTTGCGCGCTTTTGAGCCTCGCTCAGTTTGGGGGTACGCCATTGCCCCCTGCTGTTTTTGCGGGTCCCTCGGGCTGGAGAGTCTGCCATAGATCGTTCCTCCTGAGCATTTTATGGGTTGCCTGATAATCGTTAAGGATCCTTGCCATCCAGTCGCGATGAAACGCATATTGGATCGGGCAATTATCCAGGGTAATTTGCTCGATATTGAGCGACGAGCGGAGATTGGCCGATCCGCCAATGACCAAATGCTGCCCGCAGGTGGTTTTTATAAGGGCAATTTTGGTATGGATGCCCGCGACCGCCAAGGTAAAAGCGCCGGGATCCCTGGCCAGATTTTTGATGATGTCCTCAATCCCAGCCCGCCGTTCATGGGCGAAAAAGAAGTCCGACACGATCAAACCCATCCGCCCAGCCATCCGATGATCTTGAATGTTTTTGAGGCTATCCACGTTTTCACGAGATAGTGACAGCGTGGAAATCAGGATCTCCTCGGCTACCAAGTCATTCTCGAACAGATAAGCCTCCAGAAAATCCCCGGCAATGAAATTGCCCGACACGATGGCGTTGATGTGCTCGCCCGGTTGCAATGGCCCGATATCCTTGGCCATCGCCTTGGCGTACTCGTATTTCACGCAGCACGGCGGATAGTGGCGCCGGACCCTGGCGAATGGAGAGGAAGTCTGCTCCTCCCCTCCCAGAAACATATCCGGATCGAGCGCATCGTCCTCCTCATCGAGGAAACTGAGGTTAAAATCGAGGTTCATGGTTTGCCCTTATACGCCTGAATTGCCATCCTGATCCCCGCGGAGATGTTGCCATGGCCGATGTCAGCCGCCTTGAGCCGCTCCACCTCCGCCAGGCGCACCGCGACCAGTTGCAGCGTCGTCTCTGGCTTGGCGGTTCCTTGGGGCCGGCCGGCCCCTTCGCGCTTACCGCCTTTCATGGTGCCTCGGTACTCCGCGTCGTCATCGTCAAACTGTTGATGTAGTAGATGGTCATGGCTGCTTTCTCGGTTTTGGCTCCTTGCCGTTGCTGTATCCTATGATTATTAGTATAACATAGGATGCCAGGAAGGCAAGGAAATTCAGTGAGAAATTCAGCATTTATTTATGGCGCCGGCCAGGTATGAGGGGCGAGGTTATCGGGTTCCCGGCGCTCCAGTGCCTCAATCCGCGCCCGCAATTTGTCATCCTCCCGAATCCGATCCATGCGATCCTCATGCCACATGCGATGGGTATAACGCGGGCCATCCTTCCACCAAATGACGGTATCCACGACCGTTAGGGCAGTAGCCAGGGCGAACACCAGCAACACCCACACCGCCCAGCGGCCCCTAATCGTGAGTGTGCTGAGCAAGCTGGCGCTCCAGTTCACCGATGCGCATGGCCAGATTGGTGTCGCGGGACAGAGAATCGGCGCGATCTTGCCGGCAATTCTCAGCGGTACAACGCCCTCCCTGGGCCGCAAAAAAGGTTAAATGGACGACCAGAAAAGTCAGTACGACGATAATGGCTGTTAGGCCTAGTAAGGCTTTTTGCTGGCGTGTCATTCGACCAGATCCCGGTTCATGTGCCGCAAAAACATAGTGCGGTTTTCCTGGGTCAGCGCTTTAATCTCGTGCATGGTTTTGATGAGTTCGTTGTTGCTGGAAATCATGTCCTTATTGACGCTGATTTGCGCCTCGATGACCTGCAATAGCCGCCCATGGAATTCCGAGGCGTTTTTCTCTTTGTCCTGGTACAACACCAGCAGCATCTTCACCGCCACCAATGCGGCTAGCCCGCCGATGCCGCCCTGGAGAATCACCGCCGAGATACTCAGCCCGGTCTCATCCGGGAGAATGAAGCCCTCCGCCGCCATGGCCAGAGCGGGGGTCATGGCCCACAGGTAGAGGGCGCGGAGATTCATTTGACGGCTAGCGAGGCGCGATACAGCACCAGCTCCACGACGGCCCGCAGCAGGTAGTCCTGGATAATAAAGGCCTCCGTCTTCACGAATTCAAATACCCGCGCCATTTTCTGCGCGCCAGGCTCGTCAGAATTCATCAGCATCAGGACCTGGCTGGCGATGCGATCATAAACGCCACTGCCGAGATAAGATCGCAGCACTGAATAGAGCGTAGAGAGGAGGAGGGTTTTAATCATTTCAGGGTTTCCTGGCAGCGAATGCCATACTGGTAATTATTGATGTCAGTAGCCAAAAGGTCCGGCTGGTTTATCGGCTGGGCTGTCGGGCGACACTGGATAGGCGGTGTTAGCATAGCGCACCCCGCGAACGATAAGCCCGCCATCAATAGGGGCGCGACGCCGCACCGTGCCGACAAACGCCAGCGCCAGACCAGCGACTTCAGCGATCTGGACGACCAGGGTGGTGAGGGTATTCGCATCAACAATCCAGCCCATGCGCTCGGTAATGACCGCGATCAGGGAAACCAGAACACCTATGACGGCCCGGGATAAATACCAGGGCTTGGCGCCTGCCGGGGCCGGCGTGGGCACATTGCGCGGCGTTTTCTGGTTGAGATAGTACTGATAGGCATCGGCGGTTTTGGGTCCGTAAACCCCGTCCTCGCGCAAGCCCCAGCCGAACTCGGCATTGATGGCGCGCTGGAGGGTTAGGATCTCGGTGCGGGTCATGGCGCCTCCCGCCGCTCAAACAGTTGTCGCTCGGCGGCGCGGCGCGTGACCAATCCACCCAGGACCCGGCCCTTGGCCTTTACCCAGCGGGGGAACTCCGCCGCGGCGCCAGCATAGTCGCCGGTGTTGAGCTTCTGGAGCAGGGCGGACCTGCGAAAGGCCCCGCCGCCGATGTTGAACACCAGGCTGGTCAGGGCATCGAATTGGGGCTGCGTCAGGGGCACCGTGACCCGGCTGTTGACGGACGCCTCGGCCTCGTCCACGTCGTGATAGAGGCGCAGCACCGCCTGATCGCGGGTGATGGTCATGCCCCGGCGCACCCCGCCGGTGGAGCCGTAACCGATGGTCCAGATGCCAGCGGCATCCCGATAGGCGGTCAGCCGCAGGCCTTCGTGGGCTTGGATCAGGGCGATTCCGGCGGGGGAAATGCTCAGGGTCATGGCTTTAGCCTACCCGCGCGCGCGACGAGGGTTGACTACCCGGCATTAGTGCCTGTCTCCCGGCTGAATAGCTCGCCCTGGACGCGCTTTACATGCAGCGCGCGCTGCTGGGCCAGGATGCGCCACACGCTGATCTCGGTCATCCCATGGCGCCGGGCCAGGGCCTCGATCCCCTGAGCCCCACTGACCGTCCCATCATGCTCGTGCCAGATAGCCATATCGCGCAGGGCCCGCGTCAGGCCCTCGCCGCGGGGGATGTACCAATAAGTTCCGCCGCGCTCCTGGCACAGACGGATGGCGACCTGGCACCCGACATGATTGGCATCGGCAATGCCCAGCCGGTTGAGCTCGGCAATGATCGTCTCGGCTATCTCGGCCATGCCGCGCTCCCAGCGGCCAGGCGATTGCGCCAGCTCGTCAGGCATGGGGGGCCTCCGCGGCCTGCCAGTAATCGCAGGGCAGGGAGTGGCATTCATAATGTTTTCTCCAGGTCAGGCAGCGCACCGCGAAGCCGGGTGCCTCCCGCGCCGTCCACAGCCGGCAGGTAGCGCGCACCTCGCAGCGGTCATCATGGCAGGCGCGGTTAGGGCTGCTGTCAGCCGGGCTGGTCGGCATGGGGGTCCCCCAGGATGGCGGTTAAATCGCCCGTAGACCGCGCCAGGACCGCCACCCCGCCGTGAGTAGCCACCAGGGCCAGAAACGCGCCCTGGGCCTCGGTAGCGCGTCCTGTGTGGCTTTTTACCTCAATGGCCAGCAGGCGGCCGTCGGTAAGCTGGCCGAGGATGTCGGGGCAGCCTGGAAAACCGAAGCGGACGAAGCGGTCCCGGCCATTGGCGGCGGGGATCTTGATCGCCCCTGTGTTCATCCTCTCCGCCCAGGCCACCCGCGGGGAAATGGCCAGATAGCGCAGGATGGCGGCCTGGGTTTGGTGCTCGGTGGGCGCCAAGGCCTTGAGACGGAATCTAGCCACCCGTGGCCTCCGACTGTTCAATCTCCCGGTCGATGCACTTGTCCAGGTAGTGCCGCGCCTTGTACAAGTCAGTGAGCCGGGCGGTGTCCACCTTGCGGCGCAATAGGTACTTGAGGACGTTACCCTCGTAGAACGACAGACCGTAGGCGTCCACCACGTCCCAGGGCTGAATTTCATGCGTCCGGTAGTGGTCGCCGCCGACTTGGCGCTCGCGCAGGCAGCTCTTGTCAATGTCTGGCTGGTAATACGGGGACTGCGTGTCGTGTTGATGCGGGTCAGCCATGGTCATGTTCGTCGTCTCCAAGATCATCATCGGCGCCGGACTCGCGGCGTAGCCAGTGCGCGCAGTGCCTACAGAGGGAGGGGGTGAAGGTGGGCATCAGGCCCTGGCCTCATCCGGCCACTCAATCGGCTTCACCTTGCGCCCCAGGTAAGCGGCGTTTTGTAAATTTGGCATCAGTATTCGTAGTCCTGGGAGCGGCGCTTGGGCTGTGACGGCTTGTCGCGTGGTTGCCAGTCATAGGCGAGTTCGTCAAAGCGGCAGTACTTGCCGATGAAGGCATAACGCAGGGTCCCGGTTTCACCGTTGCGATGCTTGGCGATGATGAGTTCCGCCGTACCAGCGTCCTGGCTGTCAGGGTGGTAAACCTCGTCCCGGTAGATGAAGGCGATGAGGTCTGCGTCCTGCTCGATGGAGCCGGAGTCGCGCAGGTCGGCCATGATGGGGCGCTTGTTGGGGCGTTGCTCCAGGTTGCGGTTGAGCTGCGACAGCAGGACGACGGGGACCTTGAGTGACTTGGCCAGGCCTTTGAGGGCGGCGGTGATCTGTCCGATACCAAGATTTTGATTTTCCACCCGGCCCGCGAAGGCGATCAGGCCCAGGTAATCAATCACGATCAGGGATAAACCGCCATGCTCGCGGGCGAGTCGCTGGCTGCGGACGGTGATATCGCGCACCGTTAGGCCGGACTGATCGTCGATGTGCAGAGGCAATTTCGCCATTTTGCTGGTTGCCAGCGTGACCCGCGGCCACTCGTCTTCGTCCATCTGGCTTGCCCGCACATGATCGTGATCGATGCGCCCGAGGCTCGAGATCATGCGCAGTCCAATGGCGGCCACGCTCATTTCCAGACTGAAAATCAACACCGGCTTGTCAGCCTTCGCCGCCACTTGTTGAGCCAGTTGCACCCCGAAGGTGGTTTTACCCATGGACGGGCGGGCGGCCAGGATCACCAGCGAGGAGGGTTCAAGACCCCGCGTCAGCTTGTCCAGCGAGGGCCATCCGGTAGAGACGCCTTCCATGCCATCCGGTCGGTCGTTCATGCGTTGCAGGTGGTCAAGGGCATGGCCGGTCATTTCCCGGGCGGTGATGGGTCCGCGCGCCGGTTGTCCCCGTTCCGCCAATGCCGCCAGCCGGCTTTGAGCCGTCGCCAGTAACTCACTCGCCTTGCGGCCTTCCGGCTGGTAAACGTCAGCCACTTGTTCCCCCGCTGCTGACAGCATGGCGCGCATGATGGCCATATCTCGCACTAGGTCGGCATAGGCGGCGATGTTGGCCGTGGTGTTGGTGGCCTGAGAAATCACGCGCAGATAATCCATGCCGCCCGCGTCGGCCAGATGGCCATCCCGCGCCAGCTTTTCGGCCAGGGTCACGATGTCGCAGGGCTGGGAGGCGTCCAGCATGTCGGTGATGGCTTGCCAGTGCAGGCGATGGCTGGCGGCATAGAAGTCTGCCGCTGTCACCTTGTCGCCCACTCGCTCGTAGGCGCGGGGATCGCGCAGGACGGAGCCAATCAGGGCTTGCTCGGCAGGGAGGCTATGGGGCGGCTGTTGGTCGTTCAGGGTGTCAACGTCATCCATGGGCCTGCTCCTGTTGGCGATTGAAAACCATCTGGGTAAGCACCTTGTCGAAATTGCGCCGCTCCAAGAGCCAGCGTAAATCCGCCTTCCAACCACGCTCGTTTCCGCCCATCCAGTGTTTCGACGTGCGTACCGTGCTGAAGAAGGCTGTCCAGAAATCTAGGCTTTGATGGCGCTGATCTTCACGCCAGCGGGTACGCAGATGGTCGGCGCCCTGACTGGTAGCCCACCGGCTGACGATTACCCCCGGAAGCTCGGGCAGGACTTCGTGATAGACACCGATGATTTTTTGATGGGGACAAGCATCCACCCGGTCGGCAACCGGCTTGTCCGGTTCCGACGAGGAAGCGTTAGCTTCCTCTTCTGTATCTGTCTCTGTCTCTGGTGCGTTGCTGCAACGTTCCTGCAACGTTGCATCGTCGTTGCTGAAACTTTCACCTTTGTTGCAGGCTTCTAACTCTTTCTTTTTCCTTGCTTCTTCTCTTGACTTGCGGGAACGAGGCGTACTGGAATCCGAAACAAACTGGCGGCCATTCCACCCCAAAGGCTCCAATGTATCCTTTTCGATCAGGCCAACCTCCGCCAGCCTTCTCGCCGCCTCCTCCAGCTCCCTGACCTGAAGACCCAGCTTGACGGCGACCTTGCGAAACATCATTTCCAGACCGTTTTCCTCCAGGATGCCCTTGCTCTTGCAGCACAGGATGGCGACGTAATGCCATCGGTCCTCGAATGCCAGCAGCCGGAGTTTTTCGTCGTCAACGATCTCGGAATACAGACGGAACCACTGCATGGGTTTCTCGCTCATGACGCACCGCCCGCCAGCAGGCGCTGATACTCAGCCCGCGACAGACCCGCCAGATCCGCCGCAAAACCCACGGGGTCAGCGACTAGTTCGGCCAGGTCCTCAAAGTGGTCGACGGTGTAGGTGGCCGATAGGCCGGCAAAACGACAGGCAACGGCAGCCGCGACCCAGAAGGGCGGATCGTTGACGAGCAGGGGGGATGGGCTTGCGGGCGAGCGCGGATTCGCGCAGAATTGCGGACAGGGCATGGATATCTCCGATTCAGATTGAAATGCCAAGTCGATGCCAGGAGTTCGCTGCTCCTGGCATCGGCGTTTTTGAATTATCCCCCCATCCATGTGGCTATGCAATGTGTCACATGGGTTTGTCACTGGCCCGTCCCTTCGCCGCCTTCACCTTGAAGTAACAGGCGACGTGTTCCCGGACCAGTTGTCGCCAATTGTCGGGAACTGTCGCCAGCAGGGCCGCGCGCTCCTCACGGGTGGCGCCCCGCTCGACCGCGGCGTTCCAGGTGCCGAGGTTGTTGGTGCGGGTGGGGACCATCACCGCCGCAACCGCGCTTCATGCTTGCTGGCGCAGTAACAGCAGCGGGCATAGGGCCGCCGGAGTTCGTCAAGTCTCTGCCCGCACTCAATGCATTGCGTCACCAGCGGCAGGGGCTTGGACCGCATCTCACGCAGAAAAGCGGCGAAGCGCTCGACCTCGCGCTCGGTGAGGGCGTCGACCTGGTCCACGTCATCACTCATCGCGGCGCCCCCAGGTTTGGATCAGCACCCCCAACCCGATCATGGTGGCGATGGGACCCGCGACGGTTAACAGGCTGTAGATAATCTCGATCATGTCCACACTCATGGCCGTGGCCAGGCGTGGGCGGCGGAAATGATGCCGGGCGGCAGCAGAGCGGTAGCCCGCATGGCCAGCGCGGTGGGTCGGGACTTGGTCCGCTGGCGATTGCAGGTATAGCAAACCTGCTCAAACCCATGTTTAAGGCGGTTATTGAGCACATGCAGCCGTAACATGCTCATATCCTCTTCGGCGCCGCAGCAGGCCCACCGAATGCGGCGCCATAGCGGCCTATCGCTGGCCACGATCATCACCGGCCCCACCGCCTCGCCCACCGGAAAAACCGGCGCCGCTTGCCGCAGGGGATGGGCCTGGGCGCAGCGCGGACACTGGCGACAGCCCACGCGGCGCCCCTCAGTCAGCGCCGCGTGGCTCCTGACGAACTCCGCCTGACAGCACAGTGCCACGACGTTATAGAGCCGCTCGCGGGCAGCTAAGGCCGTGGTATGCACGGACAGAATGCGGTAGGCGCCGTACTCGGCCCCTGGGGGCAGGTAAACAATACGTGCGTGAGCGGCTTCGGCGCGGGTCATGGGCGGCTAGCTTCAGATGGCAGGAATAAAAAAGCCGGCCCTGGGGAAGGTGCCGGCAAAGGCTCTCTTGATAGATGAGAGACGAGGAGGAAACCATGGGGCTAGGCAGCCTTGGCTGGCGTGCAGTGATCGAGAACCCGTTCCAGTGCCAGCAGGGAGCCAACCGAGGGATTTTTGAGCGCCCCAGTAGCGAATTTATTGACCCAGGAAAAGGAGATTTCCGGGCCAGCCAGGCGGGCGATCTCGCGCTGGGTAACGGGGGCCTCCCGCAAGCGGGACCTAAGATCGGAGACGTAGGTTTCTAGGTTCATGGGTAGTAGCATAGTGCAGATAATAGGACTTGTGCAAGCGAAAAATTATCAAAAAAATGCTTTACAGGTGATTAGCGTTGCACTATAGTACTCCTCAAGGGCAGCCCACATCGGGCCGCCAGCCACCGAGGAAGACCCATGACCCGCCCGCCGCTCGACCTGTCCCGCCTGTCAGCCCTGCGCGACCAAGCCGGCTCCATCGCCCTGAGCGAGTGGATCCGCAGCGCGCCATCGGATGACCTCAAGATGCTCATCACTGCCCTGGAGACCATCACCACCCTGTGCCACAGCGAGTTGGCGAGTCGGGCGTGGCAGATGTATCCCCGCACCTATCGGAGGAGCGCCGCATGACCGCCTATGACGCCTTCATCTTCGTCGCCGAGCTGGTGGGGTGGCTGGCGTGGTTCTTCGTCCTGGCCGCCGCCATTAGCGACCTCATCTGGCCCTGGTGGGGTGGTCTCTGGCGTGTCCGGCTGGCCCGGCCGCAAGCTCGTTACCTGGATAAATAAAATGACAGACATAGCAACAGAAATTAAAGAAGCGCGTTCAAGAATTGCAGACTTTGAGCGCCAAAGAGTCAAGATAGCAGCTAGATCAAACTCACTAAGAACTCAGCTTGGCAAGATCAAAAGGAGACTGCATCAAGCACCAGAGCAAACACAGGTTGAATTTGAAGAGTATTACAGAAAAAAGCTTTCTATTATCGAGGAACTTTCGCAATGCGAAAAGACCGCCACAGCGATCAAGGCAGAGCAACAAAGATGGAGAATGATAGCAGATTCTGTTGAGCGCCATGCTCTTGACGAGATGAGACAAAAAGGGAACATTTTTGGCGTCGCTACTGACTCACCTGTACGGCAAGAAATTGAGTACTTGTGCAACAAATACCTAAACTTCGCAGAGGACCAGACAAGGGTCAACTCAATGAGAATAATGGCCGCGCAGTTTGCCAACGAATTGACAGACATACTGAAAATAAACTGTTTCACAGACGCTCAGCAAGCATAATTCACGAGAAAGCCATGAAAACCGTTGCTCTCATATCCGCGCTATTGATGACCGGATGCGCGGCGCAGCCCTACCAGGCGCCAGCCAGCTATACCGCGCCTGTGGACCACGAATCAGACTGCCTTAAGGCGGTCATCGCCATCAACATCTTCAGCGACATGGCGACGCCCATGCTCAAGCAGTGCAATGCCGGCCATATCGGCGAGTGCGTCCGCTTCAGCCTGTTCTTCGACAAGGTCAAAGGCAATTTGCAGCCGGATCGCATCGTCGAGTGCGTGGATAACCGCTGGCTCAGCGTGTTTCATCCGCAAGTCGTGGATTTCCGCACCAAGACACCGGCGATGACGGCGCAATTGGAGCGGTTCACCCAGAGGATCGGGAAATGATGACGCGCATCAGCGGCATTCCAGCCCGCATCGAGGTCACCAGCTTCACCCCCTGGCGTCCGGCGCGGCTTTATGGCCACCCGGATAGCTGGGCACCGCCCGAGGGGGAAATTGAGTGGAAGGTATGCGACAGCAAGGGCCGGCCCGCCCCTTGGCTGGAAAAGAAACTAACGCCCGCCGAACGGCGGCGCATCGAGGGCGAGTTGATCGCCAGAATGGAAGATGATTGATGCACGTCAATTATCGCATTCAAACGCCAAGCAATCGGTTGAGATATGCCATGAAACGCATCACCCGCAACAAATGGATACCTGGAAGCGAGGTGCGGAGGATCGGTCTTGCTCTTGCAGAAAAGGTTTCCTACATGCCGACTCGTACCTATGACGCGGCAATAAGGAGCGAGTGTCGCGTGATAGGCATGATTAACGGAGGTCCACCATGTTATTTTTTTGAAAGTTGTTACGAAAACATAGTTGCCGCCGTAAAACATAATGAAAAAAAAGGGGAAATTGCTGTTCTTGTAGCAATTTTGAGACATATACATCCAGTTGGATATACAAATGAAAACAACAGCAGATTTGCGAACATCCCTAGCCGCATGTTTTGAAATGGCGCGTGATGGCCGTTTAAGCGGAGACGCCTTACGTGGAGTTATCGGCTGCGCAAATCAGATCAACATCTCGCTACTAACTGAAACCAAGATGCGGGCGCAGTTGGCGCGAGAAGGTATCGCTACCGGGGCTCTCGGTGATATGCCGCTTGGGAAAGAGGAAAATTGAGATGGCCACGCACAACATCAGCCCCGTCCGTGAGCAGATTCGCAGCGAGATCATGGCCGCCCTGGCCACTGGCGCAGCCATGAGTGCGGCGGAACTCTATGACCACTGCCCGAGTGCCACAGAATCCAGCGAGATTGCCCGTATCGCACACGACATGCGGCGCACGGGCCGGCTGGAGACGGGCGATCAGGTGATTCATGCGCTTGGGATGCGGGTTAATACGTACCGCCTGCCCACAGATGAAGACCCCCGCATCGCGGCCGCCCAGCCCATCGTGGTGGAGCGCAAGATCCCCAGGACCGTCAAAGTCACCAAGCCCGCCGCCACCCACCCGTTTAATGCGCCTATCAGCCCCAGGGCGCCCCAGGACCGCCGCGAGCGGGTGACCCGCGACCTACCTATCCACTTGACGACCACGGCGCCCCAGGCGGCGGCAGTGGCCCTAGACGAGGACGATATGAGCGAAGAGCCGATGCCGTATATCACCGAACCCGACAGCTTCAATCAGGAACCGATGGCGCCGGAAGCCGAGGAGGATATAGATGCCGATTTGGTGGATGCGCTCTTGGAGCTGGAACATCTGGAACCCCAGGAGGCGGCGGTCGGCGAGGTGCTCTCCATGGCATCGCCCACGAACATCTGCCAGTGCCAGCGTGCCACGCTGCCTACGCTGCCGCCCGGCTATCTTTATGGCGGGCTGAGAGTCTGGATTGACAACGAGCACGACCCAGGACGCCTGACCCTCACGACCGTGGATGAAGGGGCGGGGGCTTTTCTCACCCTCAAGGCACGCGGTCGGCTGGCGTTCGATACGGGGGAGCTGGTGATGCTTGGCCAGGTGGGGGATGAGCTTATCCGGCTGCATGACCGCATGGACAAGCAAAATAATGATTGATAGCCGCTAGGCATAGGATTATAATACTCACTCATTCCCACCGGAGACAGGAACATGCCTGACATCGCCGTCAGCCACGCCCACCGCCTCGGTTGCTCGGAACTCGCCCAGGCGCTCGGCATCACCCGCAATTTTGGCACCCGCTACGACCTGTGGGCGCAGCATACCGGCCGCCAGCACCGGGAGGATATCGGCACCGAGTTACGAGTAGCCATCGGCACCCCCATGGAAGAGGTGCTCAAGCCCTTTGTCGAGGCCAAGCTGGGCAGGAAACTGCGCCGGGATCGCCATGAGTACGTGCATCCTACCCTGCCATTAGTGGGCAACCTGGACTATCGCGCCCAGGCCTTAGATAGCCGGCTCCGCCCCGTGGTAGATATGAAAACCAGCCTCGGCTGGGGAGCACGGCACCGTTTTGGCGAGGATGGCACGGACCAGGTAGACGATGGGGTCCTGATGCAGATGCAGGGCTATCTCCTCCTCACGGGCGCCCCCGTGGCCTATGTCGCGGCACTGGTGCCGGGACCGGAATTGAAGATTTACCCCATCGAGGCCGATCACGAACTCCACGACATGATCGAGGACGGGGTAGCGGACTTCTGGCGACTGGTGGAGACCGACACGCCCCCTGATCCCGAGACGGAAGCCGAGGCCCGCCAGCGGTGGCCCCGGCATAGCGAGGGCAAGGTCCTGGAGGCCGATGATGCGCTGGCGGTGATGTTCCAGCACTTGGCAGACTGCAAGCGGCGCGGCAAGGAGCTGGCGGACGAAGAGCAGCGCCTTAAGGACCTCATGCTGCCCCTGCTACAGGACGCCGACAGCGTGCGGCACGGGGAGATGATGTTGGCCTCCTATCGCGCCAATAAGGACAGCCAGCGCACCGACTGGCAGCGTATCGCGGGCGTCTTGCTGCAGGACCAGCCCGGCGAGCGCATCGCGGCCTTGATGGCGGAATACACCCATGCTCAACCCGGCGCCAGAGTCCTGCGGCTGACGAAGGATCTGGAGCGCCTGCTGTGAAGATCCTGCACGTGCAATACACGTTGACCATCCACGCCGAGGTGACCGCCAAACTCAACCGGAGAACCGTATGACCGCTCTTGCCACCCGCTACAACGCCTTGGCCACCGTGACCGACAAGCTGGCCGCGCGCTTTGACCTCGGCCACAACGGCGCCGAACTGATCGAGACCCTGAAGGCTACGGCTTTCAAGGGCCAAGTCACGGATGCCCAGATGACCGCCTTGATGGTGGTCGCCAATCAATACGGCTTAAACCCTTGGACCAAGGAAATCTATGCCTTCCCGGATCGCCAGAATGGCATCGTCCCGGTGGTTGGCGTTGATGGCTGGGCCAGAATCATTAACGACCATCCGCAATTCGACGGGATGGAGTTTGACCAGGACGGCGAGTCTTGTACTTGCTCTATTTACCGCAAGGATCGCAGTCGCCCGACGCGGGTGACGGAGTTCCTGGCGGAGTGCAAGCGCGATACCGCGCCCTGGAAATCGCACCCCCGCCGGATGATGCGCCACAAGGCCATGATTCAAGCGGCACGGCTCGCGTTTGGTTATGGCGGTATCTATGACCAGGATGAAGCCGAACGCATTGTGGAGCGGAATATGGGCCCCGCCACGGTGGTAGATATTACCCCCAGCGCCTCCCGCACTGCCGAAGTGAAAGCCAAGCTAGCCGCCCGCCAGCCGGCCCGCGATCCGGTACCAGAGCCAGAACCCGGCCCGGATATCGCTACCGTCCTGCGCATGATTGAGGAGGCGTTCAGCCGCGACGAACTCAAGGCCTCGGTTGAGGCGGCGAAGCTGCTACCGAAGGGCGATCAAGTAACCGCCCGCGATGCCTACAAGGCGCGGGTGACCGCGATCAAGGCACAGCAGGAAGCCGAGGCCGCGGCGATGGCGGAGTCGGGTCCCGAGACGCAGACGGTTGCGGAGTGGCAACAGGATTTTATGGGCAGCGCGGAGCATGGATAATGGCTTTGGAACTCCATCGAGCATGACCACATGACAGCGCATGTGTGGATAAACGGTCCTGATGGAGTTGGTATGCACTGCGTGATATGCGGCCTATCCCGGGTCGAGCATACCGCTCCAACGTGTGAGGCCATGCACCGGGCGTATGCGAGTGAAGGCCGCTCCTTAGAATGGAAGCGCATGGAGTGGCTAGAGTACCTCAATACACCCAGTTCACGGCGATGGGAGCCCCGTCCAGGCTACTGGCGAAGGCTATTGCTCGCGATTGTTGGCAGGTAGGAGCGCATGGAGTGATGGGCCAAGCAAAACAGCGGGGAGATTACGAACAGCGGCGCGCCCTAGCGGCGGCTAGACAGCAGCAAGAGCAGGCGCGCCGCACCACCACCACTAAGCCGCTCAGCCTGAGGGCTGCGGCACTCATAACGATGGTACAGACCCTGGTGGCACAACATGACCTTTGAGAATATTAAAGTGGGCACCCCCTACCTCGTCACGAAAGAGAGCGACGATGGCTCATTCCAGGTTGGTGATCAGATCACCCTCACGATCGACGGCTCAGTCAGCAATACTCAGGCCGAGGGCTGGCTGGAAGCTGAGGATCTGGCGGATGCCACTGCGGGCATGGAGTGCGATGTGAAGGAATGGGCGTTCGTGAGTAGCAAGGGCGAGCGGCAGGATGCTGTGGGGTATGCGGCGCATCAGGCAAGCAATCCCAGAGTGGACCCGCAAGCGCCGGCCGCGGATTTCGACGACGACATCCCCTTTTAGCGTGGCAGGGAACCCGAGTTGAGCGGGCCGTTGGTTCTGGCGGATAACTCAGCGCATTAGCCGGCCAAGTGGCATAACCCCGGCAGCCAGGGCGGCCCTGCCCCTTTCTCGTGGCAGGCCCTGGTATTTTTCACTTTTGCAGGTGGGCCCATGAAAAACACCCTGAACGACCTATCGAACCACCTATTCGCCCAACTGGAACGGCTCAGTGACGAAACCCTGAGCGATGACGATCTGGGTGCCGAGATTCGCCGCGCCGGGGCCATTGATCGCATCGCCTCCCAGGTGATCGCCGTAGGCAACTTGGCCGTCAATGCCGCCAAGCTGCAAGGCGATATGCTCCCCGGCCAGACGCCCCCGCGCCTGCTGGGATTGGACGGGAATGGCTGAGATGCGCAAATTCTGGACACCTGAACGGCTGGCTTGGCTGGCGATGACCTATCGCCAGCAGCGCATCGCGGCCATCCCGGCGCTGTTTGAAGCGCAGTTTGGGATCGCCGTTACCGAATCGTCCGTCAAGTCCGCCATCATGAACTATCGCCTGCCCAGCGGACGCCCCAAGGGCCTGCTCCCGGGCGAGCGGCCGGGGCCCGTCTGGACCCCTGAGCGGCTGGAATGGTTACGGGCCCACCGCGCGGACCTGACCATTGGGCCCCTGACCGAGGCATTCAATGCCCGCTTCAGCACCCGCCATCAGCCGCACGCCCTGGCCAAGGCGCTGAACAAGCATGGCATCGCCTCGCCGCGGACTGGCCGGTTTCAGCCCGGGTTGACGCCCTGGAACTCGGGCATGACGGGCTTTCAGGCTGGCGGCAGGGCGCGGACGACGCAATTCAAGCCCGGGCAACTCGTCTGGCATCAGATGCCGGTGTGGAGCTACCGGCAGGAGACCGACGGCCAATGGTATTTCAAGTTTCGTCAAGAGGCCGCCCCCGGCTTTTCGCGCCGGGATTGGCTCGCCGTGCATCGCCTCAACTGGGAGGCGGCCCATGGGCCCCTCGCCGCCGGGCAGGTAGTCATCCTGCTCGACACCGATCCCAGCCATTGCGAATTGGAGAATCTGGCCATGCTCACCCGCCGCGAGCTGGTGTATTTCAACAACCTGCTCCATGCCGTGCCGCCCGCGCGGGAACTGCGGCGGGCCCTGGTGGCGCGGGTCAAGCTGCTGGCGGCGGCGCATGGCCGGGCGGAGGGGCTGGGCATGACACCCAAGCAGAGGCGGACGGTGCTGGGGGTGATGCGCAGACCTGAGCGGGGGTATGGGCCCCGGGTGTTGGCATGATCTAAGCTTGGACGCCCAGCGGCGGGCGCTCCAGGACTACGCCCACGAGCAAGGCCTGGCCATCGTCGCTGAGTTTGCTGACGCCGTGGAATCGGGCAAGAATCAGCATGCGCCTCAGCGGATCTTGAGGATATACATGCGCGCTGAGACCCTGGCTGCCGAGG
>CAYOVR010000011.1:0-18661 GCA_964407465.1 uncultured Candidatus Saccharibacteria bacterium | reverse complement strand
ACTTTTCGTATGATGCTGAATTCCCTGTGGCAATATCTAAACCTTGCGGAATTATCAGGATATGCTATACTATCAGCACTTAATCAAGTTGCCGAAACAAAAATAAAATTTTCGTATGGACAAGATGTCTAATTTAGCGTTAATCATGCAAATGATTGATGCCGCTGAAAAGAATATTCAATCAGCAAAACAGTTAGTTCGTGAGATGGGTGGTAGTGCGCCAATGCGTCCTATGGCCGCCGCGATGTCGGAACGTATCAACAGCCTTTCAATTTCCGAAGGCGGTAAGGTCATTGAAGGTATGTTTGATGGTCAGAACATGATCGGTCCTGACAGTAAGCAGTATCCAGTTCCTGCAAACTATGCTTCGAAGAGCAAGCTCGTTCATGGCGACATTCTCAAACTTACTATCGCGGATGATGGCTCCTTTATTTACAAACAGATTGGTCCAGTAGAACGTCGCAAGATTTTAGGTATCCTCATGCAAGATGAAAAAGGGGATTACAAAGTTATCGCCGATGGAAAGACATATAAAATCTTGTTAGCCTCACTGACGTACTTTAAAGCTGAAGTCGGTGACGAAATTACGATTGTGGTTCCTCAGGATGAAGAAACTGATTGGGCCGCAGTTGAACATGTTATCAAAAAAGGTTCAAGTAACGTTGATAAAGAAATGGGAGATATACCTGCTTCCAGTGCGCGCACTATTATTGATGAAGACGAGGAGTTTTAAGGCATGGATGCAGTTACTACGACCCCATTACAAGTAGCGCCACAGCCATCACGGCTCGAGGCTTTACTCACAAAATACCCGATAATCTATCAGTTGTTGCGCTTTGTTGCAATCGGCGTCATTAATACGGCGCTTGATTTTATTGTCTTAAATTTTCTATCAAAGCTCCTGAATATCAATGCCGGAAGTGAGTTGGGTGCTTTGAACATCATTAGTTTTAGTTTGGCTGTAGTTCAAAGTTACTACTGGAATAAATATTGGACGTTCGGGGCGACAGCTACATCGTTGGTTACAAATGTCCGTCGTCTGATTTTAGTCGGTGGTGTTGGCTCAATTAGCGTTTTAGCCGTCTTGATTGGTGCCAAATTCTCGGCTGCGCCAATGGTTTACTTTGTGATTTTAGCCGCTTTCGTGATTGCTCAGCTTTCGCTTTGGATTGCGTTCAAGCTGACTCACAGTGTCCAGTCAACAGTCAAAGAAGGCTCTAAGCAATTCTTGGTTTTTGTCATCGTTAGCATTGTTGGGTTGTTAATCAACAGTATTTTGGTTTCGGTGTTATCAACTCATATTCCTCAAAACGACTTTATTAACCCTGATTTAGCCAAGAATTTGGCGAAGATTCTGGCGACCGGAGCATCTCTGATCTGGAACTTTATTGGTTATAAATTGTTCGTTTTCCGTAAATAAATTCAGTAAATTTGGTGATGTCCTGGCTTAAAAGCCAGGACATTTTTTAGTCCCGAGGCGTGGAAAGTCTTTAATGTCGGTGTGCTATACTTGTAACATCTAACCCTCTTCTATGGCCGTACTTTATCGAAAATATAGACCCCAAACGTTTGCTGAAGTTATTGGACAAGAGGCTATTGTTCAGACTTTGAAGAACGCGATTGCCCATAAAACTCCGGCACATGCCTATTTATTTACGGGGACACGGGGAGTGGGGAAAACTACGGTGGCGCGTTTGGTCGCTAAGTCCGTAAATTGTTTGAACGGTAAAGACGGCGAAGCTTGTTTAAAGTGCGTGATTTGTGCTTCAGTTGCGGAAGGCACTTTTATGGATATGGTAGAGATTGATGCCGCTTCTAATACTGGTGTTGAAAATGTGCGCGAGCTCATTGAGCATGTGAAGTTTCAACCAACTCAAGGGACTTACAAAGTTTTTATTATAGATGAAGTTCACATGTTGTCTAAACAAGCTTTTAACGCTTTGCTCAAAACGCTGGAAGAGCCACCAGCTCATGTGATTTTTATTCTAGCCACTACAGAAATTTACAAAGTTCCGGTGACGATTATTTCTCGTACTCAGCGTTTTGATTTTGCCGCACTGTCTCAGAGTATGATCGCCGATCATTTGCGTTTAGTTTTAAAAAAGGAAAAGCAGAAAATTCCCGAAGAGTTGGTGGGTATGATCGCCGTTCAGGCAGCGGGAAGCGCTCGTGACGCGTTGTCGTTGCTCGACAAAGTCTTAGCTTTAGGAGATTCGCTTTCGGCCAACGACGCTAAGGTTTTACTTGGCATTACTGACTTTGCCACTCATGCCGAACTATTTCAGTTAATGAGCTCGCGCGATACTGCTAATATACCGGCCTATTTTGAACGACTTCTTCAGCAGGGCACCGACTTTACTATACTAAACAAAGACTTTCTGGAATTTTTACGTAAAGCATTAGTTATAAAAATTACGGGAAATAGTGTGGTGCATGGTTTGTCGGAAGAACAGTCGTCGACTCTGGATGAATTAGTTCAAGCTATCTCCATCGGTCAGCTTGTGAAGCTTGTTCGGTTATTTTTGCGAGCATACAAAGATGCAACGACAGCTGTCAGCCCTGAGCTGCCAATGTTGCTGGCAAGTGTTGAAGCGGCGTTTGTTGAATCTGGAATGACTTCTACGCCACTGAACGCTTCTCCGGCACCAGCGATTACCACTAAAACTCAGTTACAGCCCGAACAAACTAAACCTTCTAACATTATTTTGGAAGAGGTGATGGTTGTTGCCGAAGTTCCTCAAGCTGAGGTCGCGATGTCCGAGACCATTGGGGATAAATCTGCTTTAGATTTGACCCATGAACTCGTCTCTGGTTTTTGGCCATCAGTTATTCAAAAAATTAAAGAAGTTAACAGCCCGCTAGCCACACTGGTAAAGAATTCGCCACTTGAATCTGTGGAGAACGGCATAATTACGCTTCAGGTTAAATATCGTTTTCATAAGGAACATTTAGAGAGCACTAAGCATTATGCGCTTTTAAGTGCGATAATCGAGGAAGTTTGTGGTAAGCGACCACAAATAGTGATCGTAGTTCGTGCTGAAGATACACCAGTCAACACCGCAGAAGCTTTGGGAAGCGTCCTCCAGGTCTTCGGTGGAGAACTTGTCGAATAAAAATATGGTATAGTAATACTGATATTTAAATGAAACTCAGGACTTGTACGTTTAGTTCAAGTTCGAGGAAGCCAGCGAGGATTTTGCGAGACGTAGTTAGTCTACGTTGAGCAAAACCGCAGCTAGGCTGACAAAGAAATTGGACTAAAGCTAATTTTAGAAGCTTGGCTTCGCCAAGTTGAAAATTAGCGTACGTGAAAGTCCTGTAGAAACAAAAATAATGTTTTATAATCGAGAACAAAAGTCTTACTTTGTGATCACTGTGATAACCATAGTGGCATTGATAGTGGTAACATTTTGGCGTCCAACAGGATTTGAGTTTGGCGGTAATAAAAACCAAAATGTGCAGTCTGCTCAAGATGAACGCGAACAATATACAGATTACCTAGCGAGCTTACAAGCTGATTCAGAGGCCAGCAGAGAGTTGCTCAAAGAGATTGTGACTGAAGACGCCGTGCGGGCGGACGTTGAATTATTGCTTCAGACCAATCAAAAAATTCCTACACCAGATATTCCTACGAGTACGTTAACAGTAAATGAGCAAACCGGCGCTGCACCGTTGACCGAGTATTTCACCAAAAGTTTTGGAGCGACCCTAGCTCACAATGAGCAGGTGGCTCAGAGCGTGAAGTCTTTATTTACACCAGATACTAGTCCGCAAGTAGTTCAATCTTTAAGAGCGCGCAATGAAAGCTTGGTTAGAGACTTGCGCGGAATATCAGTGCCAACAGAAGCTTTGGCTTATCACAAAGCTCAGATTTTAGCTTTCGAACACTACGGCAATGTGCTTGAAAGTGCGGAAGACTTTTCTCGCTCAAGTTCGTCAGTCTCATGGTCATCAGTTTACCGCAATTATTCTATCATCAACAATGAAATAGATGCGGCCAATATTCAGTTTGGTGGTTTAAATAATAAATACAAGTTTAGCGAAGCTTTGAGTAATCATTTCGCGGTCTCTTCAGCGTCTTCACCGTTTGTGCACAGCGCAGATGCTATTTTTGGACTCGGTGATTTTACAATCGTTGTTGGTGATATTCCGCAAGAGATTTGGCAAGCTATTCGGGAAACCTTAGCTCGATCTTTTGCGAGGTTTGCAATTACGATGCTGGATAAGGTTGTAACTAGCGTTGAAGCTAACTTTGCTATTACCAGTCAGTTATATTATTCCGAAGCATTAGGTCAGTTGTATACTGAAGAGTATTTAACGAAATATATACAAGACCCTCTAGATCAAGAGGTGATTAAACGATTTTTGCCTCAGTACTTTTGTTTACCCTCAAACAGGGAGGAGCTGACGGGCATTTTTACTCAAAAAGCTAAAGACTATTTAGGTTACGATCCAGGAAACCTTGATCCGAGTGACCCTGATTTTTACTTAAAGTTAGCCAAGTCTGGTAGTTTTTTGGCTTCGCCTCAAGGTCAAGAGCTTTATTATAAAGATTTAGCCAATCAAGCAGGCAGTGCGGCAGCAGGCGCCGCGGCTAAAGAGGTTCTGAGTCCTGGTTTAAAGTCACCTCGAGATTTGGTGAACAATCAGATTCAGAGAACTATGGCCTCAATTTTTAACACTGAAGCGGCTGCAATTAATGGCTCTATTCAGCTTGGAACGAACAACGTAGAAACTATTGTCGGTCAACTGGTGGCTTCTGTTATTGAAAACTTGCTCAACAAGTTTGTGTTCTCTGGGGCAGTAGTCCAAGAACAATCAGCTTGTATTAGTGCGCCACTCACAAAACCAGTTATTCCAAGCGAGCCAACTGATTACGAATACATCCCACCATCACAAAATCCCGATGATTATCTTCCACCAACACCAGATAATCCAGTAGAAGCCACAGGCGGATTTCGATAACATATTCATATTCTACGTGCTATAGAACAGCAAGTTTGGTATTGTACTAAAACCAGTCGCTCCGCTCCGATGGTTTTCTTAACAACACCAAACTTACTGTCCTTTTTCATGGTATAATACAGTTATGGAACTTTCGGAAAACACTGAAAATAAAACAGAAACATCTGTTGAAAGAATTGCTGTAAATGAAGAACCTTCCTGGACCGCTGTTGCCATTGGTAACAAGCGACTTTTGGCATTGATTGGCTTAGTTGCGATCGTTGCGGGAGCCCTTGGTGGTGCATTTGGAAGTCAGTCGTTAATGCGTTTTCCTGAGTTAAGAAATTTGTCGTCGAATCAGCAATTAACTTTGCAAGAAGATTCCGCGATAGTTGATGTGGTCAAGAAAGCTAGCCCAGCTGTGGTCTCTATTGTTATCTCTCAAGATTTAAATAAGCTTCCAGGGTATAGTCTAAACAGTCCGTTTGGGTTTGATCCTTTCTTTTCTGATCCTTTCGAACAGTCTCAATCAGACGAACCTAATATTCAGCAAGTTGGAGCAGGAAGTGGGTTTTTTGTGACCAGTGATGGTTTAATTTTGACGAATAAACATGTTGTCTCAAACGAAGGGGCAAGTTATTCTGTGGTGACTAATGATGGCAAATCGTATTCGGCTAAAGTTGTGGCTGTCGATCCGATTAATGATTTAGCTATTGTAAAAATTGAAATTAGCAACGCTCCAACTTTAGACTTGGCCGATTCAAATCATAATCAGATTGGTCAGAGAGTTGTGGCAATTGGAAATTCTTTGGGGCAGTATCAGAACACGGTAACGAGTGGAATTATTTCTGGTATCGGTCGCAGTATTACGGCGAGTGATGGACAAGCCAATGAACAACTTGAGGGTGTGATTCAAACAGACGCTGCAATAAATCCTGGAAATTCAGGTGGACCTTTGCTTAACGCGGCTGGACAAGTTATTGGCATTAATACCGCAGTTGATCGCGGTGGGGAATCGGTTGGATTCGCTATTCCAAGTAACGATGCAGTAAGGGCTTTGCAAAGTTTTCAGACCGCTGGACGAATTATGAGGCCTCAGCTCGGTGTTCGTTATTTGATAATTAACGAGGCTGTGGCAAAAGAGCGTGGCTTAGCTCGTGATTATGGCGCGCTCGTCGTAAGTGGCAATCAACCTGGTAATCCGGCAATTGTTCCGGGAAGCGCTGCCGAGCGCGCCGGTATTCAAGAAAATGATATTATTTTGGAAGTTGAAGGTACTCGCATCGATGAGACGTATACATTATCACGATCGCTTCGAGAACGTTCGGTTGGCGACGAAGTTAAAATGAAGATATATCGAGATGGCCGAGAACTTGAACTCAAAGTAACCTTAGGGGAGAGTCAGTAATATGAAAATAGTTGGAATTGATTTTGGGACGAAGCGAGTTGGTTTGGCTATTTCAGACGAAACTCAAACATTCGCCCGTGAACTAACCATCGTCCCACCACATGAGGTTTTTAAAGCTTTGGCCGCGCTTCAGGCTGAAGAAGAGGTCGAAGGCTTCGCCCTCGGTTACCCGTTGTCGATGGGCGGAACGATTACTCAAAAGACCGAAGAAGTTCTAAAGTTTAAAGAAGATTTAGAAAAAAAGTTTAATCTTCCTGTCGAATTAGTCGATGAGAGGTTAAGTTCAGTTATGGCTGAAAACTTACCAGGTGGAAGTGAACATGTTGATAGTTTAGCTGCTCAAATTATTTTGCAAACCTATTTAGATAAAAACAAACACTAAAATAAATATTTCATGAGTGAGTTTCGTCAGAACCCAGTTACAAAACAATGGATTTTGTTAGCACCAGTCAGAGCCAAGCGTCCTGAGGATTTTCGAACGCATAGCGTGATGCACGGTATGCCTGAGGAAGACCCTGAGTGCGTTTTTTGTCCGGTTAATGATGCGAAAAATATTGAGCTGTTACGTGTGCCTGAAAAGGGTGATTGGCAAATCCGGGTGATACAAAATAAATTTGAAGCCTTGGAGCACACTAAGGCTTATCGTCATCGTGATTTTTACAATAGCCGAAGTGGTTACGGTGATCATGAAGTAATTATCACTCGAAAACATAATGAACCTGTGGCATTGCAATCGATCAACACAGTTGAAATGACTTTGGGTATGTTTCGCGACAGGATAAAGGAGCTTTATCAAAATCCCTCGATTGAATACGTTCAAGTTTTTCATAATCATGGCCGTGATGCCGGAGCGTCTCTTATTCATCCTCATCATCAGATAATTGCGACTCCGATTATTCCACCTCACATTCACAGTGAAATTTTAGGAGCTTACCATCATTATGATACGCACAAGCAGTGCATTTATTGTGAGATCATGAAAGAAGAGTTAGAGCATCGTGATCGAATTGTATACGAAAGCGAAGAGTTTGTGGTCATGTCACCATATGCGCCACGTAAACCATTTGAGATGTGGATTATTCCTAAAAAGCATAGTGCTCGTTTTGAAGATATTAGTCCTTCACAATTAAAACATTTATCGTTCGTTCTTAAAGTTACGCTGGGGCAATTGTATACCAAGCTTTCAGATCCACCGCTTAACTTTTATATTCACACCATGCCAGCGATTCGAGATGTCCATACAAAGCATGAGGAAGCGGCGTATCATTGGCATCTCATCGTCTTTCCGCGCCTGACGATTTGGGCTGGGTTTGAGTATGCCACGGGGATTCCCATAAACCCGATGCCCCCTGAAGAAGCCACTAAATTTTTACGTGATTAACCCTGAAATCTCTTTGCTCGTCAAAGAGTTTTTAGTACGTGATATACTATATATATGAGAAAGTTGATTATTGCCAATTGGAAATTGAACCCCCTAACGCTTGTAAACGCTGAGCAATTGGCGGCGAGCATTGGACCATCTAAGCACGAAGTTGTGGTTTGTCCACCTTCGCCATTTTTAGCTCGGATTAATGTCCCGATTTTGGGTGCTCAGGACTGTTTTTGGAAGCTTAAAGGCCCTTTTACGGGTGAAACCTCGCCAGCCCAGTTAAAAGATCTTGGAGTGAAGTATTGCTTAATTGGTCATAGTGAACGGCGTGCCCTCGGCGAAACTGACGATATGGTCGCGGCCAAGCTCCAAGCATTGCTTGAGCAGGGCATTACACCTGTTCTCTGTGTCGGATTTGGGACTACTGTTGGTGAAGACCAGTTGGATGTTACAGAAGCTTTAAGGCCACAGTTGGAGAGTGCTTTGCATGAGACCGATCCAAAGCAAGTTGTGGTGGCTTATGAGCCTGTGTGGGCTATAGGGACTGGAAAACCAGCAACTTCAGAACATGCTGAGCAGATCGCTTTATTCATCAAAACTAAATACGGCGTGACTAAAGTTTTATACGGCGGAAGTGTGAATGGCGTAAATGCCAAAGAATTTTTATCACAAGATCACATAGACGGATTATTGGTTGGTAGTAGCAGTTTGATTCCCGACGAGTTTAATAAAATAATAACCTCATAATTATGATATATATTGGCGCAGACCACGGGGGTTACAAGCTTAAAGAGAGATTGAAAGCGTTCTTGACTAAAATGGATGTGGCTTTTACCGACCTTGGGTCTAAAAAGTTAATTCCAGGTGATGATTATCCCGATTACGCTGTACTAGTTGGTAAGAAAGTTTCGACAAGGCCTGATTATGACGTTGGAATTTTAATCTGTCGTAGTGGCCAAGGTGTTTGCATTGTGGCCAATAAGTTTAATCGTGTGCGCGCAGCTTTGGTGTGGAGTGTTAAAGAAGCTGAGATAAGTCGAACCGATGACATGACTAATGTTTTATGTTTACCCGCAGATTATATCTCAAATGGTTTAGCAGAGAAAATAGTTGAGAAGTGGTTGACGACTAAGTATTCACGAGACAAGCGTCATCTCCGCCGCATTCGTAAAATTAGCTCGTTGGAAAGATAGCGATGGCAATTATTGTTCCGGCGATTTTAGAAGCCGACAAAGAAAAATTGGAAAGTAAACTGTTTGCAGCAAGTCGCATTTCTGGTGTGACCACAATGCAGATCGATTTTTGTGATGGCAGTTTTGTCGAAGGCAAAACAGTGCCCATTAAAGAGGTTGATGTTTTAAGCCCAGCGTTCACTTGGGAAGCGCATTTAATGGTTCAGGAGCCGGTAGACTTTTTAGACTATCAAATGGTTGGATTCAAACGTTTAGTTGTCCATTATGAGTCTTTTAGTTCGGAGAAGCAGCTTGAAGAGGCGATTGATCAGATTGCGAAGCTCGGTATGGAAGTGGCGATTGCGATAAATCCTGAAACACCAGTATCGAATTTGCGATATTTTACTGATACTATCAAGCAATTTACTCTTTTGTCGGTTAATCCTGGAAAGCAAGGAAATCCTTTCATCGAAGCAAGTGTTGAGCGCGTCAAAGAATTGAGAGGCATCGCTCCTCATGCTATAATTGAAGTAGATGGTGGCGTTAACGTAATACACGCACCTGTACTTACAGAAGCGGGGGCAGATATGCTCGCCGTTGGTTCGGCGTTGTTCGATACTGAACCAGTACAAGAAAGTTATGATGCTTTAGTCAGCGCCGCAACCCACATTGTGGCAACTTGAAACAAAAATGATCAAACTCACATTAGAAGAACTTAAGTACAAAGCCAACGATATTCGCAAAGATATCATTGAAATGTTACTTGAGGCTAAAAGCGGGCATAGTGCTGGCCCATTGGACATGGCTGATGTATTCGCAGCTTTGTATTTTTATGTGATGCAACATGATCCGAAGAATCCGCAGTGGGCTGAGCGGGATCGTTTTGTGTTGTCAGCTGGGCATATTGCACCAGTTTTGTACGCGACATTAGCCGAAGCTGGGTATTTCCCAAAAGAAGAACTGAAAACTTTGCGTAAGCTGGGAACGCGTTTGCATGGTCATCCACACCTCGGGGCACTGCCTGGAATCGAGACTTCAAGTGGGCCGTTAGCGCAGGGGACGAGTCAGGCAATTGGTATGGCCTTAGCTTTGCGCATGGACCACAGCCGTAGCCGGGTGTTTTGTGTCACTGGCGATGGAGAATTAAATGAAGGTCAGTGCTGGGAGGCTTTCATGTTCGCTGGTAAAAACAAACTTCATAATTTAACTTTTATTGTAGATCGAAATAATATTCAGATTGATGGTTACACCGAGGACGTTATGCCTTTGGAACCGCTTCGTGACAAGTTCGAGGCATTTAACTTGAATGTCATCGAAGTTGATGGCCACAACGTCCGCGCGATCATTGACGCGTGTAATGAAGCTAAGGCTGTGTTTGAAAAGCCAACCGTGATTATTGCTCACACCATTGCAGGTAAAGGCGTGGATTTCATGGAAGGACGTTTTGAGTGGCATGGCATTCCACCAGGAGCTCAAGATGTTTCTGGAGCACCAGACAAAAAAGAACAAGGGCGCATAGCGATTGAAGAAATTCGCACACTGCGTGGTCAGATTAAAGGCGAACACGAATAATTTATATGCAAGACTTACATTTAAATCCGAATATTGGCTCAGATAACATAGAGCAAGAACCAACTCGCAAAGGTTATGGCGAGGGCGTAGTTGAATTTGGCACGACCGATGAACGCGTTATGGTTTTGACCGGTGATTTGGCTGGTTCAACTCAGGTCGCTGATTTTGGTAAAAAGTTTCCAAATCGTTTTATTGAAGTAGGGATTGCAGAACAAAACATGATGGGCATTGCGGCAGGCTTGGCTTTGTCAGGCAAGGTTCCTTTTGTTTCAAGTTACGCCACATTTTCGCCAGGTCGGAGTTGGGATCAGTTACGTGTTTCGGTGTGTTACAGCGAAGCTAATGTCAAAGTTGCCGGTGCTCATACTGGAATTTCGGTTGGACCAGATGGGGCGACTCATCAGGCTTTAGAAGACATCGCAATTACTCGTGTACTCCCTAATTTAACTGTGGTGGTCCCTTGCGATTCGATTCAAACTAAGCAAGCTACAATCGCTCTTGGAAAAATGGTTGGACCGGCATATTTCCGTTTTGCTCGCGAGAAGTCGCCAATCATGACTACTGTAAAGACGCCGTTTGAAATTGGTAAAGCTCAAATTTTTCGAGACGGCACCGACGTCGTGATTATTGGTTCTGGCCCAGTTTTATATAACGGTTTACTTGCAGCAATCGAACTTGAAAAAGACGGGATTAGCGTGATGGTCGTGAATAATCATACTATCAAGCCAATTGATAGTGAAACGATTATTGCTGCTGCGAAAAAATGTGGCGCAGTCGTAACTTTGGAAGAACATCAGATAATGGGTGGTGCTGGCTCTGCGGTCGCCGAAGTTTTAGCCCAAAATTATCCAGTGCCGATTGAGATGGTGGGAGTGATCGATCATTTTGGAGAAAGTGGTGAGCCAAATGAGCTTATTGAAAAATATGGCATGGGTAAAGACAGGATCATTGAAGCTATTAACAAAGTATTATCAAGAAAGTAAACGTATGAAATACAAGTACGACATAATTTCCATAGGAGATGCTACAATCGATACGTTTTTGTTTATTCATGACGTGGAGATTAAGAATATCAAAGGTCAGAAAAAAGCTTTGTTGAATTGGGGTGACAAGTTGCCAGTTGATGAACTTTATCGAACTGTTGCTGGCAACGCTGCCAACAACGCGGTTGGTTCGAGTCGACTTGGTTTGAAAACCGCTTTTTATACTGTCTTAGCGCACGATACTGGTGGTCGTGAAATTATGCATAAAATGCGTAAAGAAAAAGTTGCCTCCGATTACATTACTATTGATGACAAACATGGGACTAATGCCTCAACAGTTATTAGTTTTGAAGGCGAACGTACGATTTTAGTTTTTCATGAACACCGTAGTTATAAGTTGCCAAAGTTTGCTCCAAGTAAGTGGGTTTATTTAACCAGCATGGGCGAAGGTTTTGAAAAGATTCACAAAGATTTGGTAAAGTACGTCGATCACAACAAGGTCAAAGTCGGATTTAACCCAGGAACGTATCAACTACGTAAAGGGGTTACGGCCAATCGAGAAATTCTGAAACGAACTGAAGTTCTATCTTTAAATAGAGAAGAGGCTGTGTCTTGGGTTGGGGAAACAGATGACATGGAAGAACTTTGCAAACGTTTGCGTCAGTTAGGACCAAAAGCCGTGGCTATAACTGATGGTCGCAAGGGTGCCTACAGTCATAGTGATGAAGGATTCTTCTATATTCCAGAATTTCCAGGTCCTCGCATTGAGGCCACAGGAGCTGGGGACAGCTTCACCTCCGCCTATATTTCTGCTTTAGTTCTGGGGAAAAAACACCAACAGGCTTTGCAGTGGGGACCAGTCAATGCCGGTAATGTTGTTCAGCATATTGGGCCGATGGAAGGGTTGTTAACCAGAGCTCAAATTGAAACTCGATTGAAGAAGTTAAAATCGTGGGTGCCAATTGAAATTACCAACGAAGCTACCAAAAAACGTGTAGCGGCGATTGTCGCAAAGAAAATCGATTAAATTATAGATGCTTACTCATATCAAAGAATTATTTAATGGTGATGTTGTGGGTAAGTTTGCTTATCCGGCTTTTAACACGCAAACTTTGGAAACAACTTTGGGGATTATTGCAGCCGCGGAAGAAGTTGGCGTTCCTGTTATTTTGGAAACGAGCGAAGGGGCGATTAAATACGCTGGCCTTACAACTCTATTTGAAATGATGGCCACTTTAGCCATCAAAGCTAAGGTTCCCATAGCTTTACACATGGATCACGGTAAAGACGTGGAACAGTTAAAGCAGGGAATTGAGCTCGGTTACTCAAGCGCGATGATTGATCACTCTCAATCGACTTTTGAAGAGAACGTTAAAGACACTAAAGAGCTGGTTGAATTCGCTCATGCTGAAGGTGCTTGGGTCCAAGGGGAGATTGGAAAAATTCGTGGTAGCGAAGATTGGGTTTCGGTAAGCGAAGCTGGGGCATTACTTACTGACCCAGAAGAAGCCGAGCTTTACGTTGAAGCTACGAATGTTGATACGTTAGCGTGTTCATTCGGCACAGTGCATGGTATTATTAAGATGAACGGTGAAGTAAAACCTCATGTTGATGTGGCGCGAATTAAGGAAGTTTACGATCGCGTAAAGCTTCCGTTAGTGCTTCATGGTGCCAGTGGTGTGCCCGAAGATGTAATAGCACAAGCTATTACAAATGGAATCGCTATTATCAACATTGATACAGAACTTCGCATCGCATATTCTACAGCGCTTAGACAATCACTTTTAGATCAGCCAGATGAGATTGATCCGCGTAAAATAATGAAACCAGTGATTGAGGCTGTGAAGAATGCGGCGATTATCAAACTTAAGCAGTTTAAAACTCAAAATTTAGGTAGTCATTAAAACAAAAGACAATGGGAGCGAATATTGGAGGGAGCCAATTGAAAGATAAAAATGTCTGGTTAAGAATGTTTTTATTTGTATTTGCGGGGATAATGACACTTGCCGTTTTGATTTCATGGCGTAGTCAATTAATTTCCGCTTCTGAGTATGTTGAGTTCCCAACAAAGCGGGTAAATAAGGTTGATAAAAAGCCTCAAATGTTAAAAGCCACAGAAATACTTAAAACAGAAATAGAAGTTTCTCAGTAGCGGGGAGCATTAAACAAAAATTTATGGACACAAAAACAAACCCAACAGTAAGGTTAGCAATTAATGGTTTCGGTCGCATTGGCCGACAGGCCTTTAAAATTGCTTTAGAAAAGCCAGAAATTGAAGTCGTGGCAATTAACGATTTGACCAGTCCCGAAGTCTTGGCTCAACTTCTTCGCCTTGATAGTAATTATGGTCGTTATGGTCGGCTGGTGACTTTTGATGACAAACATATTATTGTCGATGGCAAAGCGTATCCTGTGTTCGCGGAAAAAGAACCAGAGAAGTTACCGTGGGGCGCGATGCATGTTGATGTCGTTGTCGAGTGTACTGGTCGTTTTACTGATAGCGAAAAAGCTGGCGGACATATTAAAGCTGGTGCCCGTAAAGTTATTATTTCTGCACCGGCAAAAGATGAAGGCCGAACTAAAACTTTTGTACTCGGTGTTAACGAAACTAGTTATGCTGGTGAGCCGATAATTAGCAACGCTTCTTGTACTACTAATTGTATAACTCCAGTCGCTGCAATTTTACACGGTCTGTTTGGCATCGAAAAAATTATGATGACCACCATTCATAGTTATACCGCAGAGCAGAACTTAGTTGACGGGCCTCCACCAGGTGGTCATAGTAATGACTTGCGCCGAGCCCGCGCGGCTGCGGTAAACATCGTTCCCACAACAACAGGTGCGGCCATTTCCGCGACTCAGGCCATTCCGGAACTCAAAGGTTTATTTAATGGTCTATCAATTCGTGTGCCGACACCAGTGGGAAGCTTGTCAGATTTTTCCGTACTTCTAAAAAAGGATGTCACCGTTGAAGAAGTAAATAAAGCCTTTACAGATGCTGCTGAGAATCCTTTATACAAAGGACGGCTTGTGGTTACCACTGATCCTTTGGTATCTTCGGACATTGTCGGTAATCCAGCTTCAGCGATTGTTGATTTGTCTTTGACTCAAGTCGTTGACGGCAATTTTATAAAAGTTATTGCGTGGTATGACAATGAGTTTGGATATTCAAACCGTTTAGTTGAGCAAGTTATCTTAGTAGGGCAGTACGCTTAAATTATGGCGATAAAGACACTCAAAACATCAAGCATCAAAAACAAAACGGTACTACTGCGCGTTGATGTAAATGAACCGATCGAGAATGGAAAGCTACTCGATGACTTTCGTATTCAAAAAATTATTCCAACCATAGAATATTTACGGAAGCAGAAGTGTAAAGTAATTATTGTTGGACATTTGGGTCGTCCGGAAGGCCAATGGAATAAAGAGCTGAGTTTGAGACCAGTAGCTCATCGGATAGCTGAACTTTTGAATTATAAGTTCGTTGAAACAAAAACGCGCATGCCGCAATATCCAATTGCTCATGTCGTGCTATTCACCGGAAAAATTACAGAGCCGTCAACAAAACTTGCTTTGGAAGAAGCAAAACAGCGTGACATTATTGTTTTAGAAAATATTCGTTACTACGAAGGGGAAGATGAAAATAGTTCGGTTTTTGCGAAGAAGCTTTCTACTTTGGCGGAGGTCTACGTTAATGATGCGTTCGCGGTTAGTCATCGAAAAGAAGCTTCAGTTGTGGCGATTACGAAGTATTTGCCGTCATATGCGGGGTTGTTATTAAACGAAGAACTACGAGGATTAACCCAGATATTAAGAGCACCCAAGAAACCATTCGTATTAATGATGGGAGGGCTAAAAATTTCTGAAAAAGCGCATACTCTTGAGAATCTTGGAAAGCATGTGGATATGATTCTTCTTGGCGGTGGTATTGCGAATAGCTTACTTAAAGAACGTGGTTATGAAATTGGCGCCAGCCCAATTGAACCTGAAGCTAAGGCCATTGCCAAGCGTCTTCTTCGAAATTATAAACATAAGATGATGCTACCTGTTGATGTTATTGTTGCCAACAAGAAAATGGACAAGAATTCCATTCGAGTAGCTAGTGCTCATGATGTTAAAAAAACTGAGCTGATTTTAGATATCGGACCAAAAACAATTTTGCAATATAGTCGCGCTTTAAAAACAGCTAAGACTATTGTGTGGAATGGCCCCATGGGTCACTTTGAATGTAAGCCGTTTCATACAGCAACCATGGCTTTAGCTCGAATTGTTGGTGGGGTAAGTAAAGGCCGCTGTTATAGTGTTGTTGGTGGAGGTGAGACTGTAGACGCGCTTCGCTTAGCGAAGCAGGAATATTATATTGACCATGTTTCAACTGGAGGTGGAGCCATGTTAGAGTTTTTAGCGGGCAAAACTTTGCCCGGTGTGGAGGCTTTATCATGACCGACTTAAAGCCCGGAGTGTATCGGCATTTTAAAGGCATGGAGTACCGTGTCCATCGGGTAGTTAAGCATAGTGAAACAATGGAAGAGTTTGTTCTCTACGAAGCTTTGTACAACAATCCTAAGTCGCAGTGGTGGGTCCGCCCGCTTTCTATGTTCCTGGAGCACGTCAGCCGTGATGGCTATAACGGCCCTCGTTTTATTTATATCGGAGAATAAATAGTGCCAAACAAACAATACAAAAAAGTTGTGCTCGTAGTTATGGATGGTTTTGGTGTGGCTACTCATAGCCATGGTAATGCAATTAGCTTGGCTAAACCTGCTATTATCGACGAGATCATTAATAATTTTCCGAGTCTCACGTTACAAGCTTCGGGGCCGGTTGTTGGGTTGCCTTGGGGTGAGATGGGAAATTCTGAGGTTGGTCATTTAAATATGGGCGCCGGTCGAATTGTCGGCCAGGATTTACCTCGAATTACTTTGGCTATTTCAGATCGAAGTTTTTTTAAGAATCAAGAATTTAACAACGCCATTGAACACATGCGTAAGCATGATTCTCGTTTGCATCTGATCGGGATGATTAGCGATGGTGGAGTGCATAGTTTTAATCAGCATTTATATGCTTTACTCGGCTTGGCTCAGGAAAAAGGATTGAGCGAAGTTTATCTTCACATGTTTACCGATGGTCGAGACACTGCTCAAAAAGTAGCATTGGATCAGCTAGCCAAGTTGAAACAACAAATCGATACAATTGGGATTAAAGCCAAGATTGCGACAATTACTGGCCGGTTTTATGCTATGGATCGTGGCCGTCATTGGGACCAGACTGAGGCGACGTATCAAGCGATTGTGAATGGTATTGGGGAAGAAGCGGCGAGTCCTGAGGAATGTATTCAACGAAATTATGATCATCAAATTTTTGATGAAATGATTAAACCAACGGTAATCACCGAAGCTGATGCTAGCGTTGGGAGTAAGAATCCAACTGTCACCGTACGTGATAACGATGCTGTCATTTTCTTTAATTTTAGATCAGATCGTATGATCCAGTTGGTCCAAGCTTTTGCCCAGCCACAAATGATGGAGATTCAAAGTAAGCATCAACAACTTCAAAATTTATATATTGTAACCATGACTCAGTATGCCACTGATTTACCAGTGCATATTGCTTTTCCGGCAGCGAATTTAAGTAACAACGTGGCTGAGGTTGTGTCTAAAACAAAGTTAACTCAGTTTCATATTGCTGAAAGTGAAAAGTATGCTCACGTGACCTCGTTTTTCAACGGGGGAGTAAGTCAGGAACTACCAGGTGAAGAGCGTCTCATTATTACTAGTCCAAATAATACAAAGAATTACGTCGACCATCCGCAGATGTCAGCGGAAGAATTAACCACAACTTTAATCGACAAAATTGTGAATGCTAATCATGCGTTGTATGTGGCAAACTTTGCTAACCCTGACATGGCAGGACATACTGGTAATTTACCAGCGGCGATTCTGGCAATTCAGTGTGTAGAGAAAATGCTCAAACAGATTATGGATGCCGTGCTTCGGGTTGATGGCGTTTTGATTATTACTGGCGATCATGGCAATGTTGAGCAAATGATTGATGTCCGCACAGGCGACGTGAATAAGGACCATAGCACAAACCCTGTACCGTTTATCTTGGTTGCGAAGGAGTACAAACTTCAGAAGCCAAAAGAGGGTGGGTACCTGTCGCTTGCTGCACAAGTGCCAAGCGGAGTAATTAGTGACATAGCTCCTACTATTTTAGATTTACTTGATATTCCGAAACCTAAGGAAATGACGAGCGTGAGTTTGCTCCAATTTTTGAAATAACACTAGATGTTTGGCGCATTGACTGCGTCTTTTTGAAGGTGTATGATGACTCGATACATCTCATAAGGCAAGGAGGCCATATGGACGCGTTAAGTCTCGGTTTGTTGGGTTGGAAAGATTGGCTGCATGGCTACGCCTACGGCAGCATCTTTCTGTCGATGTGGTTTCTCTATACCACCAATCTTTTCGGTGGTTTGGCGTTCGCCGTCGCGTGTGTTATTATCACACTCGCTTTGTACCGGACCTTCACGTTGCACAAGCAGCGTAGGGCCAACAAGCTCTGGCTTGAAAAGTTCAACAAGGCGAACGGTACCGCGTTGGACCAAGAAGTGCTCAATGCCCTGGCAAAACGAGTGTGTGAGGTTCATCGGGGGAAGTCGCGTTCCGAGGTCTTCAGAATTGCTGCCAGATCCATGACTCACAAGTCCCGGAACCTGACAATCAGAGATCCTTGGGAGCAGCATGTTTTAAGAGTTAACGAAGAGCTCTTCGAAGACTGAGGACGCTCACTTGACGGGGTCTGGTTCTGGGGTAGGGTATTCGAGCACTTCCGGGTGCTCGTTCTTTTTTTATGACAGCTTTGGCGCTGTGTGATAGGATAGGAAATATGCCAAAACAATGGAAACTAAAACCAACCGTACCTGACGAAATCTTACAGCGCTATCCAGAGCTGGATCCGCTTATTGTTCAGCTTCTATATAATCGCGGTCTAACTGAAGAGTCCGATGTTGAGCGATTTATGGCTCCTGAGTATGAAAATCAGCACGATCCGTTCATTTTTCAGGATATGCAAAAAGCGTGTGAGCGGATTTGGGAAGCGATTTTTAATGAAGAGAAAATTTGTATTTATGGTGATTACGACGCCGATGCTGTAACTGCAAATGCTGTGATGCAGCAAACTATTCGGTACTTAGGGACACCTTTATCAAGCA
>CAYOVR010000010.1:0-19346 GCA_964407465.1 uncultured Candidatus Saccharibacteria bacterium | reverse complement strand
CTACTGTTTCATAAGCGGTTCCTATTGGCCCTGAAACAGTAATATTGGGAATGTATAAAGTTGTTTTTTTGAATGCGTCATTTAAAATAAACTGGCTATGTCCTTGAATTGAATATCCAAAGACAAATATTGCAAGTATGTATTTTAAACTCTGTTTCATTTAATCATTTTTAAAAACCAGGGCCTAACCGTAATTAGACCCCAGCCGAGCGAAAAACCTATTACACTAATTTATTTTTTCCATATTGTTCTCTGTAATGGTTTGTAATATGTTTGTCATTTTCTCCTATGCTCCCGTCATCTAACAATACAGGCCATTTACCAACAGGACAATGCGTTTCTTCTAAACTAAATTTATATGGATTCCAGTTAACTTTTGCTTTAGATTTAATTTCAATAATACAAGTACATATTTTGCATGTATCATTATTAGTATCATAGTTTACACATGATTTGCATTTTTCTAATCTAGCTTTTGTTAAATCTGGATTATCTAACCACTCTTTAGTAAGTAGATTTTTTCCAACAAAACTTTTAATTTGTTTAATCATCAATCAGTATCTTAATGAGAATCTACGCTTTACTTTATTATTCGTTTTTATTTCTTCGTCTGTTCCATCAATAAAGCTAACTTCTGAATAATTATAACCAGTTGCAGGATTATTCCTGTATTTATCATTCTGGCTTTTTATGTAATAAATCATTTCGTTTTCTGTTTTATCAATAATATTCTTTACTTGTTTTTCCCAAACAAACATTTCATCCTTGGCCAATGTAGCCACATTGCTATTGTCTTCTGTTGAGACCGTAAGTCCTTTTGCGCTCGCTTTGTATGTATTTAATATTGCCGTATCAAGCACTATTCTATTGCTTAATGCAATTGCTAAATGATTTTTCCATAGATTTGAAAACTCACTTACGGTGAATCGTGGGGCTTCAATCCAGTTAGTAGCATTATATCCAGGTTCTTCATTATTGGTTCCTGTTGTGGATTTAAAAACTGATCCCTTCCAATACACTATCGAATTATTCGCATATGGCGTACTATCATCATTCCACTCATTAACTCCTGACCAATCCACTGCAACTCCCTTTAGTGTTTCGTAAAACTCTGATCCTAATATATTTCTGATATAATCAGATTCTATAATAGACTTAAACTGATTTATCTTGTCTGTTCCGAATTCTCTATCCACAACAGAATACCTAATAACCTCAAGCGTTTGTATTATTGACATTTGTTGAAGGATTTTGGTTAATAATGTTTTGTTCCGAACTCATTTTTAATAAATGATCGAATGGATTATTTGATTCTAATCCTATGCCAATAAACTCTTTCATTGACAGCATTTCAAATACAAATGAATTTGCTTTATTTAGTATGTTGTTATCAATACTGTCTTGATAATATTCAATTATAGATAACTTTGTTTTGATAGTATCAATGAAAGTATTACCACCAAGTCCAGCTGATTCTTCTATACCAAGAAGCTTTTTAGACCAGCCATTTACAAGAATTATTTTATCAGTTGATATTTTGTCAAGCTTATCATAGTAGTTTTCGTTCGTATTGATACTAAATTCTTTTGTATAAGCTTCCTTTGCACCATATGGCCTTTCTGATATTAATAAGCTTTGAGGATCGTCACCTTGGTTTGTGAAATTATACGCCCATCTTTGTTCAGCTGATTTGAATCCTTCTTTCTTCGCTTCTTCGTCATTAGTTATCGTATCGTTTCCAGCTTCGCCTTCAAATTCAATTAAAACTTTTCCTGTGAAATTATTATGTGCTGCTTTTAAAAGATACTCCTTATTTTTTATCTCTAAAAACGCATCTTGTGAACATGCCCACCAATCAGGACGTCCGTAAAAATCGTTATCTCCTTCCTTGACGTGTATAATAGTTTTTATACTACCATCACTGTATTTTTCATAAGCAGGATAAACAGGTATTTCTTCTGGCGGATATTTCTTTATGTACTGCAAATCCCAAGACTTAGATATTGCAACTCTGCGCTCTGAATAAAGATCAGGCACAACATATAATACGTTTCTAGTTGGGATAAACGAATACTTAACTTTTGACACTCCCAAGCTCTGCATTATTTCAACTTGGAGGTAAGCGTTTCCATTTGTTTTAAATGATTTATATAAAACAGTTTTAATACTTGACCAATCTTTTCCGTTTAAATCAAAAGTCTTGAGTGTTTCCAAAAACTTTAATTTATGTTCAAGTGTAATGTCAGTACTTAATGCTTCTTTCCCATCTGGCCCAGTCAATTCAAAATCATCATCAATCATTTTTTTGATTCCGGTTTTACCACCAAAACACATATAATTAATTGAATTGATTACGCCACCTAACGTTGGAGATAATGCTGCTAAGTTGTCGATAAAACGTAAATAAGTATGCTGGCTATCATGTGTGTAACCTGCATACGGTATGTATTTTCTTTTTGAAAATAATTTCTTTAGATCATCAGAATCGGTTACCTCATCCGGTATTGGATTTGATAAATTAAAGTTCTTTAGAGCGGTGCTTGCCCTTCCGTGTGCACTAAGAGGGTTGCATCTATAACATCCATTTGAACAATAGGGACAAGCCACATCTTACTTTTTTTCGGGTGTAGGGAAAACATTTTTCTGCTGTGGTGCTGTATTTTGTTTTTCAAGTTCAGCTCTATACCAAGCACATGATTTTTTTAATGAAGCTAAGTTTACACGCTCTTGCTCTGGTGACAGCTGTCCAATAAGTTTAGACATTTCAGGTATCACCTTTAATATTTTTTCAAAATCAGATTGACTTGCAGCAGGTGTAATTTTAATACCATCTGGAAACTTTGATTCAATTGGTACCTCGATTACATAATCCCACGGTTGCAAGTTGACCCGGTACGGATTCGGACCGGGCACAACTGCAAACTGATTTGTTTTTAGGGTCGCATATTTTCCAATAAGTCCTAACATTCTGGTTTTGGTTTTTCGGTTATTTAATTAGTGTTTATTAAGCTGCTAAAGCGTCCAGTTCATCTTCTCCAAATGTTGCAGTCTTGCAATGGACGGCAATACGTTTCATTTGACCAACAAGCTCCAAGGTGTATTTTTCATAATCGTTATTACCTACACCGGATTGCGATCCTGCTTTTGCACGTAAAACTGTTGTTGCATCTTCAGCTGTTGAAGTGGCCCAATCTGTCACATCAATTCCAAATAATTTTATTTGTCCTGATTTGTATTTTACAAAAGCAAACAGTCCACATTCTTTTCTTAACTCATCGAGTGTTTGTCCTTTGGTCGCAGTCAAGCCTTCGTATTCGCATGAAATCTGTATGTCGTTAGCTGCGCCAACTTCCCCAGGTGTTTCATTTGCGAATGCTGTTTTATTATCTGAAAATGTATAAACACCTAGATAATCAGCGGTCATTACAAATGCTGTTAATTCGTATATTCCAGTCGTTGCGGTCATTGTCAAAGACGTGAAGTCAGTCAATCGACCGATCCACATTTTTACAACGCCACCTATTTTATTGTCACATCCTCCGGATGCTGCTTGGGTTAAATCTTTAATTTTTGCCATGATCTTTTAAATTTTTAGTGTTAATCAAATAGGGTTAAAAGATTATGAAGGAACATCAGTACCAGGAGCCGCAACTAAAGATGTAAGAGATATATTTACGATATATTTATCTCTCAATAATTTAACTGCCAATTGATAATTTGCTTCTAATTCATACTTGCCTCCTTTTGATAGATCTGCTGTTTTTTGGATAACCATTCCCATACCATCAAATTGATTGATACCATTTAAAGGCACATCAATAGCAACTCCAAAATTTTGCGGAATAGATAACAAGCATCTGTGATGATAGAATCCTACTTTCTTAGCAATTGAATCCCAATCATATCTTGCGACAAACAAGATTCCATCCCATACAATTGCATCAGGACGTACTAAGTTCTTTAATTCTATTCCCATTTCATCAGCAAGAGTTCCGTTCATTTTATAACTCAATGAACTTGCTAGATTTGGGTACATTGCTGTAATGTCTTTTTTCAATTTATTGAAAAATCCTGCACTGCATTCGCAAACTGGATACATGTACTCAGCTCTTAATGCGTCCATTGCTGGGCCAAATTCACTGTGTGCTAATCCTGCTAATGATTCCGCATAACCTAATGCGTCACCAATAAAAGTATGTCCTGATATATCACCAGACGTAAACGTATTATTGATATGTGGATAAGATCCTGTTTTTAAAGCATCAACTTGCTTCAATCTTCCATCAGCTGTTGCAAATGTATTTGTTGCTCTGGTTACTAAACCAGCTGCAAGTCCATTGGGATTAGCCGCTAAAGCAGAAGTTATTACGGCTGCGTTTCCAAATTCTACTACAGAAGTAAAGTCATTGCCAATTGCGCCTACAACTTTCTCAATAAATTTTTTGAAAAATACCGTACCACCTTCAGAGCTTAATGCATCATTTAGATCATTTGCCGTTCCCCAAAGTGGTTTCCAAATTGCGTCTAATTCTGCTAATTGATAGTCAGCGCAAAACTCCATAAATACATGGTTTTTGCTAAGTGCTTTGCTCAAATTTGAAACTGAATAATCACTTATTGCTGTTCTAGCGCATGTTCCAGGGCGTGCAGTTGTTACCCATTCAATTGGATCTTGAGTTGTCCAATATGCTGTACCGTTTTTGACGTTGTCTGAAATGGCATAAACGCCAAGTTCATTGGCCAAAATATTTGTTTTGTAAACCAGTAACAGCGTTAAAAGTGTTACGGCTTGCTGGCTTGACATAGTAACGGTTCCGCTACCTACATCACCATTAGGCATACGAGATGCATACCCATAGATTTCGTTGAAATTAATTGCTTTTAGAGCTGGCATGGTGTTATTTATTTTTAGTGGTGTTTAAAATTTTCAATTACTTTATTGCGCCCCAACTAAGCTCCCCAACTGGGGATCCGTTTCTTTTATGGGTTTCAATTACTTTGGCGCTTCCCTCTGTTGTTGGGTTTTTTCCAGCTTTAATTTCATTGAGTTGTTTTCCAAACTCAATTTTTAAAGCTTCAATCTTAGAATCAAAATCAAATACTTCGGTAGATTCTTCACCGTCTTTAATGCTATCTATTTTGGTATTGAGTTCTTCGACTTTCGATTGTAATGTTTCTACAATTGACTTGTAGTCTGCCTCCAACTTGGAAGTAAATTCAGTTACTTGTTTGTCTGTTTCCATTTTAACAAGCTCAGCAATTTGTGAAACCATCTCAATTGCAACATCATCCCTTTTATTAGATGTTGAATTCTGAATTGCTTCGCTTAATTCGACATCAGTAGCATTTTCGGAAAGACCGAAATACTTTTTTAAATCTGCTGTTATGATTGATTCTAATTCTTTCATAGTGTTATTTATTTGAAATAATTTTTTAATCTTTTTATTGCTAATTCTTCGGTTCCTATAATGTCAACTAAGCCCCTGGCTTTTGCGTCCGAAGCTTGAAACATTCCACCTTTCAAGGTGCTGTCTTGTTTTTTTATTGATCTATTTTCTAGAACTAGATTTTGAAATGCTAAAACAGTTTCATTTAATGAAGCCTTGATTCCTGACTTATCACCTGTTTCAACATATGACCTGATTGCTGAATTTTTATCGTCACTTAAATCAGAATAAATTTCATCAAAACGGTCCTTATAAGTTGCAATAAATTTTTTATCAAACGATACGAATGCGCCAATACTACCAAGTCTTGATAGTTGCCCACTTGCAACAATTTCTTTTGCCTTTAAAATAGACAAGTACGCTGATGATCCTGCATTGTGAACATAGGCTACGACAGGCTTTTTGAAATCTCCAATTGCGTTGTACATGATTTGTCCTGCCATGGCTTCGCCACCTCCGGAATTAACCTCAAGGATTGCGCCTGATACATTTGTATTTTCTTTATAAGAAAGTAAATTATCAGCCAATTCTTGCACCCCCATTGTGCATAAATCACCCTGAACGGCCATGTAGTCATTCAAGTATAATTTTACAATAGTTCCCTTTTGTAAACTCTCAAGCCTTGCGTCAGTCATATTTGCAAGGTTCCCAGTTTCAATAACTCTGGTTTGGTCTGGAAATAAAAATTCTATTCGGTTGGATTTCTCAAATGCCTTGCCTCCTGTTTCGAGTGCGTGTGCAAACTTATTTAAATACCCAATCCCGATGATCGGATCTATACTTAGCTCTTTGCCATATAATAGCAACATCGCCTTTTCTAAGGCTATCGGGGTATTTAATTGGGTATTGTTGTTCTCCATTCGGATATTTAACAATACAAAAGTAATATAGTAGGTTATTCCTAATATATAACGTATTGGTTGTTAGTACTTAAATTAAGTTAAATATCGTTTTGCCGATTCCCTGATGCTTCGGAGTGAGTAGTAATTTACACCGTATCTGATTGCTAAAAGCTTTAAAGATGTCTTGTTTTTTGTGGCCTTTATTACAATTGCCCTAAGCAATTGAGCGTCTGTCAATGGCTCAATAAATGCAAAGTCTTCCGGGCATTCGCAATTTGCCCCGATTGATTTTAAAAAGTCGGTTCTTATCTTTTTGCTTTCAATCTTCATTCTGTATTAGTCCTTTTTGAATTGCCCAATTTTCAAATAAAGTATAGGCTTCGCTTACATATTTTTGTCCGCTACAACACAGATTATCATCACTTAAATTGTACTTTTCGTGAATTAAAACTAATGCTGTTGTGTTGTGCCCGTTAATAGCCCTTACGATCACATCGTATTGGTTAGCTGGAATTTTATCAAAATCAAATTGCATTTAAAGCCTGTCTTATGTATTTAATCATATCGTACTTATCAGACAAGCAGCAATATGTTTGCGCTGACCAACTGCCCGAATTATGGGCCTTAATCAACTCAATCCAATCGCTGTTATGCTTGTCCATTAATGCACGTTTCATTAATTCGATCCCTACCTTGTCTATCTTTGAAACGTCCCATGTATTTGGGTCTGATTCCTTAGGCTCATAATTTCCGGTCTTGATTCTTAATTGACTGGTGTTCCAGTTTTCGACTAACTCATTAATAGATCCCTGATCTCCTTCTATTACATATTCTCCTATTCCCGGGATCGGTGCTTGCCTCCTATCGGGATAAAAGCCTACTATTTTCTTGATATTTGTTTCCGGTTCAATTTGAATTAAAGCGGTCATACTGTCAATTTAATAAGTTTCTCGTATGTACAATAAGTTGCCGTTGGGCATGTAGCCAAGATCATAACATCTATTGTGGCTCCTACATATACCTCTTGTGAGCTTGTGTAGCCTATTGTTTTGCCAGATAAGTATTTTTTTACACCACCATAAAGCCACTTCCATGTTGGAGTTCCTGAACACCCGGGCAATGATGCTGATAGTGTGAATTTCTTGCCTGTGTCAGTTAATACCGTGCTTAGTGTATCTGTCAAAATAGCTGGGTTAGACAATGGCACAAATAAATTAAAGTTACTGGCAGAATCATCTAGGAAATAATCAACTGTTGAAATTCTAAACCTTATTTTAAACTGGGTCCCGTACACACTCCAATTTTCTAATATAGGGGCCGTTGTAGTCGTTAGTTGAAATTCCTTACCAGATCCATTGACACTTGATATTGATGTGTCCGGGGCCTCAATATTCATAACATCCACGCCTAGTCGAATGCCTATCCATGTGTTTACTGGATTATGCTTTGCGACAAATCCCAAATTTAAGGTTTTAGTGCTTGTCCCTGTTACCGTGATCCATAACTTATAATTAATTTCCTCTATAAGATCCTCGTTTACAGATAGATATGTTCTAATTCGTTCTTTTATAGCTTCTTCGAGCAAGCTATTATCATCTCCTGATGTATAAATTATATCTAACGGTATCATTAAATTTGCACCAATACCCAAGCTATCCGCTTTGTGAACATTGATTTCTTTTAATTTATATCCAGTATTCCAAGTGTAGATAAATTCTGTTCTAAAATTCCAACGATCCCAGATTATTGATTTGTTGGTAATTTCTGAAATCGTTCCACCGCAATTGCGCTCTATCCAGGTTCTGACCTCTGGTACGTGGTCGATTGAATCACTAACTGGAACAACAGCCCATTTGTTTACCCCTGCGCTTGTTGGGTGTTCATACTTTTGTTCCATTGAGCAAGTTACATATGATACTGATTCTGATATACTTAACAGTGTACCGGTGCAGGTGCCGCAATCTGTTTCACCAATAGCGGTACAATAAATTGGACATTCGCTATTACACCATTGAATACAGCGTCTAAATTGGTAACATTTTCCAAGCGGTAGAATTGTGGCAACTTCATAAAGTGCCCAGTCTTGATTCTTGTTTTTTTCTCTAAAATAAATATCGTCTTTGCCAACATCTCCGTTTATGTCTCCTGACTTATACAAGGTGTATCCTTGTGCTGTTTTTGCATAGCTTACAATTGGGGGATATTGTTGAGCATCTGGGTCTGGACATTCGCCTTCTGCTGGTGCAACCGTAAATACTTCTTCGGCTTCTGCTTTATCCCCAGTGTCATAAGTTACAATTGTCCGGAAATAAATAAATGAGTTTGTCCAACGGCTTATATCTATTTCTGCCTCGTATTTTTGCCAATTATTGACACCATCCTGGGAAAAGAAGATTTCAGTATCCGAAACAGTCAATTCGTGAACACCTATTTCCTGGGCTGTTACCTTGTTTCCAATTTTAGTTATTCCAATACTAGGCTTTAACTGCCTTATTATTAATCCATTCAGTGTGATTGGACGGCAGCCATCATCAAAAGTTATCAGGATATTTAAATCTACATTCTTGAGCGGTGTATCAATAACAGATCCTGTTGTCCACAACACAGCATCCACATACTTATATTTTATTACCGTGCTTTGAATTCCGCTAGTCATTGAACCAGTTACGCTGATCGTAAATATTTGGCCTACTTGTGTGATTTTAATCTTGGGGTAATTCTCGCAACTTAAAGGGACCTCAAAACCTATACAATCATTTAATGTTTGATTGTCTGGAATAAATGTAAACTGTGCCGTTCCTGATTCTGGATTGTAGTCAGTAATACTGATGATCCGTCCGGACACTTCCCCGGTGTGGATATCAGGTGAATTAATTACAGCACGCTTTCTGAAATGCTCCCCAAAATAATCTTCTGGACTACAAACTGCCTCAAATGTCATGCGTGGTAAATCCCTATTATCTCGTTCGTATTTCTTATAAATTAATTGATATAAGTCATCTTCATGCCATCCATAAGTAAGTTTGAATGTTGGTATGTCTTTTGTTTGGTTTGGGAAAACTCCACTTATACCGGTGGCCTGGTTTTGTTTTTGGCTTACAATTGGTAAATTAATCCATTCAGGTATTTGTTTTTGCTTACCGGACCATAGACTAAACGTTGATATTGAATAACTTGTATTTCCAGAAAAAACCTTTTCGTAATACACAGGTCCATAAGAATGGCCTATTAAAATGCGTGGCGCAATGTTATTAGATAATTGGTTATCCAGATTGTCCACTAACCATGGAGCTTCGATTATTGCCCCATGCAGACCCAATCCAGTATCCGCTGAAAACGTAGGCTCGAAATATGGATTTTCAAATACTTCGTTATTTTCATCTATTTTCCAATCAAATCCATTGTCAATAAACCTTGAATAAGGTTCATATTTATCCCAATCATAAGATTTTATTTTGGCGTCTGTTGATTGTTTAAAAGAGTATATTCTGTTTTGTGTAGTCTTTTCTTTTTGAATGTACTTTTCTGTACCGTGTATTTGTTTTGGTCTAAAGTCTTTGGTTCCTTGCGAATAAAATCCCTCTACACTGTTACCAAAGAAATCAAGATCATAGGGGGTAAGCATGTACACCGTATTATTTGACCAATCGGTATAAAACATGATCTTAAATAAATGGGCTATTCCTTTTAGATAATCCAAAAACGAATCATGTCTTAGTTGATCCGCAATTGTAATTACATCTCCAGTTTCAATGATCTTTGAAATTGGTGTATTGTAGAATAAAGAACCATTGAGAATCTCGCCTTTCGTTACGTCTGGCCCACTGTGAGCATATTCTACATAAATCTTTTCGCCTGGCCTAACAATAATGTTGCTGGCTACCAATGTAATACGTTCGTTCTTGTATGCTAATTGTAAATCATTTCTATATTCAGTGGATTTATTCAATACAATCTTAGTCCCGTCTGTATATTCCTGGACAATTTGAAAGAATATTAAACTACCTTTTCCAAATGTGCTTTTGGGTTCAAACCCAATGTTTGCATTTAATTCAGCTGCAAAATCAAAAATACCTGCTGAATCAAATACACCTGTGGTGTTATCAAAATTTAACCCATTATCAATGTACTCGACCGGAAACACTAATTTACGTGTTTTGCCTTGAGTGTTAAATAGATTGATCTTTGACGTATATCCAGATTTAAACTCTAATCCCTTGAGTGTATCGGGATCCTTAAGGAAATCCGACTTTAATACATAGCTTAAAATTGTTCTGCCTTTTTCGGTTTCAAGTATCGGACAAGTTACGGCCCATCCTGCTGCTTTAAATCCTTTTTGAACAACAGCTAATGCGTGTACCAATGGCCTAAAATCTCCCTCAACTAAAGTATTTGGATAAAAATATTTTCCATAAAAACAATGCCCCATGTAAACACCATGATCCCCATCTAAGTACTTTCTGTAATTAGCCCAATTATCATAAAAGATATGTGGCGAATATTCAAATGTTCCAAAATCTAATTCGTCCAGGTAAATGTTTTTAATAGCTTCAATCCAATTATCTGAATTATCGGTAATCTCAATATCTATTCTATTTGTTGCCCGATCATATCCCGTAACTCTTAGATTTGATTGTCTTAAAACCCTGTGCCCAATTTCAACATCTATATTATACTCTGGATAGGTGTTGTCAATCCGCTCAATGTCCATGCTTGGCCTAAGAATAGCCAAGTTCTTACCTGTTGCGGGCAATGAAGTGTCAACAACGCCCTCAGTGGTGATCTTGTTTATATCGGTCAATGTCATTACTTCTTTTGATAATGACAAGCTAAATTCAGAATCAATATCAAGGTATAAGTAATCTCCTTCTAACCAATCGGGCCTAATCCAAACTGTGCCGGGAGTATTATCTCTTAGTCTTATCTTTGGGGTTACGTTCATTAAATATCCTGTCTTTGAGTGTTAATACTTTCGGATATGTATCCGGAAAATGAAAAATCAATCAACTTGTTTTTTTCCTTGATTATTTCGCTGCCTGGTTCCAATATGAATTTTTCCCACTTCAAATTACCCCCATATCCTTTTTGTGCGTGGTGTCCCGGACTAGATAGAAAATTCTTAAGCATGGTTTCAAATCCTGCTGACGCTTCTATCTGTGTTTTGAAAGTCAATTTTAAACTCCCCTTTGGAATGTATATTGAATTGCCTCCGCTTTTGTGTGTTGTCTGGCTTAGGTCGAATGACTTATTTACAACAGATGCGGTCCTGTCAACTGAATAAGACTGCCCTATTCCAGTTGCCAACATGGAGCGGCCTCCAAATGGTTCTAAAAAAAGAATACCTAAATAATCATCTTGTTTAACACAGCAACAATAATCTATCCGGTGGCTTTTTTCATTCACCCCATCCGAGACAAAAACAGTTGCATGTGTTGGCTTTGTTGAAATTCCATGTACCAAATAATCCAGGCAAATGTATTTTACAGTATCCGCTCCTGTTAAATTATAAACTATTGCTGATCCTATTACGCTGGCCCCATTATAATAAGTCAATACAACTTGACCAGCTCCAAGTAACCAAATATAATCCTTTGACCCATGTAGCAATTGCCACTTATCTGGTCTTTGGTGAAGCATTAATCCTGTGCGAGGGCTACTAAATCCAGAAGATGTTCCCCAAACCGCTTGTGTTTGTGTGTTTACATTTGCAGATACTAAGTAAATAAGACTTGATTCGGTGTCAATGCTTTTAAAGCTTTCGCACGTTTCAGAATTAAAATCAACAGGTCCATATTTTATGCGGATCTTTTTTAAAATATTAGTGTCTATCTGACTAGAGGCTGATTCTGCTGGAAAAGAAGTATAAACTATGTCTGACACAATAGCAGCAAATTCTCTTTTAAAATTTGTATCAATTGCTTGAGGCTTATAGCTTTCATCTTCTGTTAATCTGATTCCGGATTCATCGTACAAGGCAAATCCAAAATCTATCCTTGTGGGTGGTGTTCCCAAATTATCCAAACTAAATTCCCATGCAACAGTATAATTTGCAGGGCAATATTTACGAGGTGAGCTTACGAGTGTTATTGCCATTATGCTGATCTACGTTTTAGGGTGTTGTCAATTCTTTGTATTTGTTTTGCGCTCAACATTGATCCTTGTTTTGTTCCTTCCATTGTGCCCTCATAGGTGCCTTGTTTAATTTCCTTGCTGATAATGTGTGCCATTTTTTCTAACTGGTCATCTGAAAATTCTACTTTCTGGGCTTGATTTTTATAACTTCCAAATGGTAGAATAACCGGATATATTTCAGAATAAAAGTTCCTGGGCTTTGGATTTGGAATAGCATAAATCAACGACCTTCTATGTGCTGCATAATCCTCTATGTCTTCCCATAGGGTTGAGGGTTGTCCAGCATTCGTCCTCAATCTATCTTTATCAAGTATTCTAAACAGCGGCCTTTCCCTTCTTGTCTGTTTTGCTGTTGCTAAAAATTCATCTGCGTGAAGTATTCCAGTACCAATCGGACGCTCCCCAGTTTCATCTGGTGGCGCTTGGCTGGCTCCTGTAAAACCTCCAACGCCCTTGGTGTTGAAATATGCACCTTTTGCAAATTTCTGTGATTTGATTTTTGCAATATTCAGCGCTGTTGTTGCAATTATAAAAGGGGTTGCTATTGCCGCCCCAATTGGGCCTAATGTAGCAAAGGCTTTTATGATAGATAATGCCCCCTGTATTATGGATTCAGAAACGGCTGCGCTTTGTCTTCTTTTGGCCTGTGCCCTTTCAAGATCTTTTAATTTTTGATCTCTTTCACGATTTATCCGCTCTTCTTCTGCGCTATTTCCTTTTGCGAGCTTTATACGGTTATCGTATTCCTTGTTGGCTGCGTCAACAGATCTGGTATATTGTCGTTCGCTTCGTTCGTTGTCTATTGAGAATAATGTATTTGCTAATTCTTCTGCTAAAGCAATTGACGAATCTTTTATTTGCTTTATACGCTCTTTTTCTCTTGCTTCTTCTTCTTTTCCTTTTAATGCTTTATATTCATTTAGCGCATCAACATTATCCTTTTGAGCCTGCAACCCATCATCAGAGATTTTATTAATATTACTCTGTAAATCTTGTTCAATCTTTTGCCTGTCTTTTTTGGATTCGGATTCTATGGCTTTGATTTGAATTGCTGCCTTTTGGGCTAATCCAATTTTTTGATTAATGGCATCATCAAGATTAATTTTACCATCAACAAAATCAATATCTATTTTTTGCTGCTCAACGGTTAAAGTTTCCTTAATTGCCTTGATCTTTTGCTGCTTGGTTTGTTCGATTATATCAAGCTCTGCTTTTGCCTGCAAATTAAGATTCTTGATAAACTCATCCTTTGAATCCCGGAATAATTTATCAATGGCCTCAAATTTATTTATTTCAAGCTGTTTTGATTTATTGGTATATTCTTCTTCACTCAATAAACCTTCTGCGAAATCTGCATTTAGTTCATCTAAATTTGAATTAAACTGAACCTCAATTTCTCTTTTTGTTTGGTCAAAATCAAATTGAAATTCACTTATTTGTATCTGTACGTCAGTTTGATTTACTTCATTGATAATTCGTAATACCTCATCTCTTGTAGCTTGTAATTTTTTTGTGGCTTCATCTAAAATCTTTTGCCGATCAGTATTAATTCGGTCCGTTTCAGTATTAATTGATTCACCTAAAATAGTTAAAATCTTCTTGATTTCTGTAATTTGGGCCGTGTCTGTTTTAGTTTTAATTGGCTTTATTTCCAGTTTATCAAGTTCAACTTGTAGTGTTTTAATTTGATCTTTAAAGCTTCTGGTACTTGTGGCTATCTGTTGGTCAAAATCATTATCTATTAACTTGATTTTTAAATCTTCACTTAGGTCGGAATACTGTTTTTGAAGTTCTTTTATACGCTCCAATTGCTTAGCTAATACATCGCTTATCTCATCAGAAGCACTTGCAGCTCTATTGACATCACTTTTAATATTATTTATTGCCAATACTTTAGTGTCATCAATTACACCAAACTCAATTTCAAGATTCTTTTTTAAAGTATCTGCAAGATTCTTGTTTTGAAGTTTTAAAGCCTCTAATCGTTCCTTTGACTTGGCTGATTCTTTTCTAAATGCCTCATCAATAGTATTTGAAGATCCAAATTGCTTATCTATTGTGAGTTTTAATCTATCGGTAAAACTTAAGTCATCGAAATTTTTAACTGTCAATAAAGCTAATCGTATTCTTTCTGCGTCCTCAGCTGCTGCTGCTGATTCTTTAGCTCTGGCTAAAACTCTCTCAAATATATTTTTCTTAACCGTTTCAGTTAACTGTGCTTCAATTTTAATAAGCTCCTCATTTGATTTATGCTCTAGGTCGAGTTGGCTTAAATACTCCGGATACTTGGCTATTAAATTATCAAGTATCTTTTTCTTTTCATCTCGCTCTATGTTGTCATCTCTTAAAGCCTTAAAGCTTTCTTCTATAATTGTCTTTTCCTTTGTGAATGTTGTATTTAATTCATTAATAGCTGCCTGTGTTTCCTTTGCCCCTGCTTTTAAAAATAAGGTCCCATTACTAAATTCTCGAAACGTAGAAACTATCGAATTAAATGCCCCAATAATTCCCTTTCCAACTGCTTCCTTTAAATTATTGAGATCTACTGTAAATTGTCGTACATTTTTTAAATCAGTATTTTGAACCGCTTCCGCTACGCCTTTAAATTTGGATTCTAAAGCACCCAATATGATTGTTTGGGCTTTATATGTGTCATTTGATTTTATTGCATTCTTAACAGCTTCCTGCGTTGCTTTGTCAAGAATTACCCCAACTTTTGCAAGTCGTGTAATTCCTTTTTCCGGATCTTCCAAAGCTTTTCCTACTAGGTTAGCTGCCCCAGCTAAATCACCTCCCATTGTTGCGCTTAAGTCTATGGCTGCCTTCTGGGCTTTGTCGAAAACTTCGCCTTGGATGTTTCCAAATCTTAAGAGTGAACTGGTAACATCGTTTAAAATTGTATCCCCGTCAATTCCAGTCAAGACTTCCAATTCTTTTGAAGTCTGTTTTAATCCTTCTGCTGTTTTTCCGCTTGAATTTCCTGTTACAATTAACTGCTGATTGATCTTAGCGAGCGCAGTCTCTGCTTGCACAAATTCTTGATATGATCCCTGGGCAAATGATTTAACAGCCCCCGCAAATGCAAGTATTCCACCTCCAATTAATCCACCGGTTACAATATCGGAAACAGATAATAACTTTCCTGATAGTCTGGAAAATGCGCTACCAGTTTGATCCAATGATCCACGTACACTTGCCAGCTCTCTAGCTCTATCATCTATCTGGGAAAGCACCTTGGATCGTTCGCCTGCTTTGGCCATTGCAGTACCAAGTTTGTTAAACTCATCTACAAGTACCTTTAATTCAGCTTCTATTTGGTCGGCTCTAGCCGCCAAGTCAGCTTTAAAAACACCGGCAATATTATTTTGAGCCACAACCCCGGCACGTTGCAATTTTTCAAGGTCAGGCAATATCCCTAGTATTGAGCTTTTATAATTACCTACATTTCGCCTGAAATTGCCTACTGCTTGCTCTCTTTCGCTTATAATGTCAGTTGTGGACTTAATTTCATTTCTTAGATTCTGCCCAGTTGCGCTATCTAATTGCGCTGCGCTTAATTTATTGTATTCTAGTGTAAGAGCTGAAAGCTTTTGTTGTAGCCCTATTATAGAATCTTCTGGAATATTGTTAGCCTGATTTACAAAAGCTCTGGTTACAATGTCAATTTCTCTGGTTACTTGTTTTGATTGTGTAACCAGCTCCTTTTCTTGAGCAATTAACGGGGCCAATAATTCAGACTTTGCGCTATCAGTAATTGTCTTGTCTGATTTTATTACTAATTTTTGGCCACGTACCTTTTGTAAATTAATGTCAACGGTAGCAAGCGCCTTAGCAAGATCCAGCGCTTCTTGTGTGCCAACATTTTGTAAGTTAAGCCTTAACTTGCTTACGTTTTGTGAAGCTGAAACAGCAGACCCATTTAAACTATCAAGGCTTAAATTAGCCTGGTCAATTGATGTTTTATCTACTTGTGGGCTTTTTAATTTTCCTAATTGAGTTTGTGTGTTTTCTAGCTCAATTTTAAGAGCCTTAAGTTCGGATTTTAAATTCTTAAGCTCCTTTGTTATTTCCGGGCTTAACTTAGTGGACTGAACTTTGTTTAATGTTCTAATTGCATCCTCAAATACATATTTGTCGAAATTGGTTGTTAAATCAATCTTGGCTCCTTTTATGGCTTTTATTTTGCTTTGCGTTTCCGCAAGCTTTTTATTTATCTGATCTAATTGGGTGAGGGTTTGGGGTTGCCCTTTGACCTCTAGTCTAAATCCAAGCGTTTTAGTTGCCATTATTTTATTGCCTTTTCAAAGTCATTTAAAATAATAAGTCCTTCGCTTTCCATTAAATTTAAAATATCGCTCTCTGTTTTATTAATTTGGTTACTGGCTTTTGTTGCTTCTGAAATAAATCTTAACCGCCTTCCTGATTCAGAAAATCTGGAACTGGCTTTGGTTGGCATGCCTTCTGACTTGTGGGTATAAGCTGTGGCGAATGCTGCGCTTAACGCTTCTTTTCTGCTTAATCCTTTTGAAGTAAAAAAGGAAACAAGCCCTTGAATGTATTTTGATGTTTTGTTTTTTCCGGATCTGCCAGCAAATGGAATCCTGCTTGCTTTTACACCTTGTTCAATAAACACATGATAATCATTCATGGTAATATCTAAATTAGCTCCCTCGCTGTTTTGGATAACTTCTGCCTTTGCTGATTTAAATAAACGCCCTGTGTTATAATGTCCTTGTTGTTTTAATTCGGTCTGTATTTCTAAAACAATGCCCTTGCCATTATTAGCCAATATCTTTTTAAGCTGTATGTCAAATCGGCTCATTAATATTCAGGGGCGTAAATAAAAGCTTGGGATTCAAAATTGAAATCAAATGATGGATTGTAGCAAATTGCGGTATCTAGTTTTATGTTTAGATAAGTTCCCGCAACTTGGTCTTTACTAATCGGTTCTTGTATTCCTAAAATAGACTCAGTATTTTTTTCAATCATAGTTTTGAAATATGAGTTTACCGCTTCCAATTCAGATTTGCTTTCGTAGGATGTTATTAAGCTGTCAGTTTGTAATTTAGCAATTACGCTGGGGTGGTAGTATCCGTAAGATAGTGAGCTATCTAAGTTTGTGATTTTATAAAACTTAATCTTAGATAGATAAGTCAGAACATACAGTAACGTTATTCTGGTATCTCGATATACATCCCCAAGAAATCTATCTGCATTTGTGGATGTTGTTTCTTTTGGGGTTTTAACTACATCTAAAATCCACAGCTTTATATTATATCCTATCTTTTGGCTTTGGTTGTTTCCTTTAAATAAATCTCCTATATTATGATCGTCTTCTGCAATTAATAACACTGGGTAATCAAAACCCAATACACTAGTTTTCTTTTTTTCATACCTCTTTGAAAAGAAATAATCAGATTTAACAGCTTTAACATCATATCCTAAATTATCAGCATTCAACTGATCTAAACTATCAATCCATGCGAACGTATTTAGTTTTAAAGTTTGGTTATCTGGAAAATACATAACCGCCTCTCTCAAGTGTTGAAAGAAGCGGTTAAGTGTATAAGGGTATTGGGATGGGTTTAGCATTTAATTACTTTCTTTTAGTTCGGGCGTGCATAGCCCATATCACTACATTATCTGTTGGGGGTTTTCCGTTGCCCATTAGATAGCCTGATTGCTTCCAGTCTGGCTTTTCTTTGGTTCCTGCGTTGGCTGCTATGACATAGCCAAGTGTCGTTTGTGGTGTGCAAAGTTCACATTCGGATATTAGCAGCATTACTTGAAAAGTATCAATTGCTGATACTTTGATTGTGTCCTGTGAAAAGCCTACAATTGAGGCAATCAGAATTAAGGTTAGTGTAATAAGCTTTCTCATTGTCCTGCACATTTTTTAGAATCACAAATACCCAATCTATTACCATTTGCAATATGGGTGTTTATTGCAGAATAATACGTACAAATTGTAACCTTGCCGCCTGAATTAGTTTTAAAACAAACGAATGCTTTTTCTTGACTTGGTGATCCACATTTCCACGCTGGTATTACTTGGCTGTAATTTGCTGGAGGATAAAAGCAATCCGGTTTCCCGTCATTGTTGTTATCTATTTTGTCGTCAATGCCTGGGCATTTGTCCAGGTTGTCAGCAACACCGTCACAATCAGAATCGACAATGATTGTTGGAATTGCTGCATTCAATTGAGTTGTGTCCTTTGAACATGAAAGGAAGCACAAAGAAAATAGGCTTAAGAAATAAATTAGTTTCATATAGTTAATTTGGTTTAATTACGCATTCAAATACTTTGGTGTTATTTCTTCTATTGATTTCTAAGTACCATTCCATCCAGCTTCGAGCAGCTTCTTCGCCTCCGCAATACTTAGCTTCTTGCTCTGTTGTGGTTTCGGTGCAAATAGCGCACATAGTTTCTTCTGTTGGAACACAACAATAAATTATAATTGCCAATATGATAATTGCAGATAACACATACTTGTTTTTAATTAGTTTCATGCCAATTCTTTTGTAGTGTATAAATGTGGATATTGCTCTGCTTGCACCTGTGAATAAAATTTAACACCTTCGATGTATTTTTCTATTCCAAACATGCCAGTATCCATAAAAACAGATCTTAGTTTCTTTTCATGGTTCACTATTTTATGCCAAACTATTTTATAAACATAGTCCTGGCATGGATCAATAGGTTCGTTATCTTTGTAAGTTATTCCTTCGTTTAATAAAATAAAACCTGGAACGGTTTCTACTCTTAACTTTTGCTCAAAGACTTTAGGCAACATATCAGCAAGCTTTTTTAACTTTTCTTTATTTGCTTTCCATTCTTTTAAAGAATAAGAATCTTTCCAACCTTGTTCTAAATTATCATTCCCGGCCTCCATGCTCTTTGTTCGTTTAAGGTTTTACTTAAAA
>CAYOVR010000009.1:11715-19540 GCA_964407465.1 uncultured Candidatus Saccharibacteria bacterium | reverse complement strand
TGCGAGCGAGTGAAGCGCACCGTCGACAAGCAGATCGACGAGGCGACCGGCAAGACCAAGTACCACATCACCGCGAAGGTGGTCGAGGAGGTCGACTACAACGGCATCGAGCATGCCCTGATCGACCCCTACGACGCGATCATCGACACGTCGAAGACTTCGGCGCAGCGCATGCTCTACGTCGGCGACCGCCAGCGGATGCACAAGAGCAACATCCTCGCGATGGGCGAGCAGCTCGGCTGGCAGAACCTGGACAAGCTGAGTCCCGGTGCCAGCGGCAACCAAGTCGACAGCCGGCTCGGCGACAACGACAAGTACAGCCGCGATCCCGGCCGACCGTGGACCGAGACGCTGAACCGATCGCAGCTCACCGAGGACACCGAGCACGAGGTCGTCTGCATCTACGTGCGGACCGCCCTGGAGCCCGACCGCAAGATCCGCGACTACGAGATCGTCCTTGTCGATGGGTCGATCCCGATGGTGGTGCGGCGCAACACTCACGACGGCCAGATCCGCCCCTACGCGATCAACCGCGTCCCGCGCAACGGCCACAGCTTCTTCGGCACCGGTGTCATCGACAACTCGGTGCGCATGAACCAGTACCTGGACCGCCTGAACGCGATGGCCCTCAAGGCCGCCGAGTTCGGTGCGCTCCCTGTCGGGTTCGCCGAGCAGCGGAGTGACCTGCCGGACTCGCTGTTCAAGGTCAGCCCCGGCCAGATGTACTCGGGCGTCGGCAACGTCCGCTTCATGCCGGTCAGCGAGGGCAGCTATCGCGGCTGCCTGGAGCTGATGAACTACACGTCGCGCAAGATCGAGGAAGCGACCGGCATCAGCAAGCTCCAGCAGGGCCAGGACCTGACCGGCGGCACTGCGACCGAGTCCACGATCGCGCTGCAGGAGGCCAACCGGCGCCTGCGTAGCCAGATTCGCTCCTTCGGCGACTGGATGAAGCAGGTGCTGGTCATCACGGCCAACCTCGCTCGCCAGTGCCTCGACGACAAGACGACCTACCGCGTCCTCGGCAAGCGCGCGTCGATGCTGAAGTCGAACTACATGAGCGTGGAGCCGGACCTGCTCCAGCACGACATCGACTTCGAGATCGTCGGTCTACGCAGCCTCAACAGCTACGGCGTCCGCGGTGCAGCGCTGCAGGCTCTGGGCAACCTCGGTATGCCGATCATCGCTGCGAACCCGGACCGCATCGATCAGGTCGGCTTCTTCTACGAAGATGGTCGGCCGCGACATGGCGGACCGGTTCATCCGCATGCCGCAGAAGCCGGAGCTGGTGGTGCCCGCCGACCAAGAGAACGCGATGCTGCTGTCCGGGACCGAGATCGAGATCCACGAGCTGGACGATCACAAGGACCACGCGAAGCAGCACCTGCCGCTGTTCAACGCGGTGCGCCGAGGGTTCATCAAGGGGCCGGCAGCGGTCGCCATCGCTCGCCACATGCTCGCTCACGGTCAGGCCCTGGAGGTCCAGGAAGCCCGCAACCGGCAGATGCAGCAACGACAGATGGCAGCCCCAGCCGAAGCCGGTGGCGACGCGGGCGAGAGCGGCCAGAGCCCAGTAGCCGGCGGCTTCAGCCCGCAGATGGGCGGCAGCAAGCCAGCAGGTCAGTCGGGTCAGAACCCCGGCCCGCCTGACGAACAGAAGATCCGCAGACCAGGGCGAGGGCAGGCAGCCAGCGCTCAGTCGGAGCAGCAGTACGTATGAAAGGCATCGAACCACTGGACGGCTCGTTCGAGGACACCGTCGCCGCCATGACTTCCAGGGTGATGGAGATCGAGCTGGCGCTTGCTCACCAGCACGCAGTCGTCGAGCTGGCCGGCAACCCCGCGTGGGAGCGCATCCTCGACACCGTGCGTGGCCTGGAGCGGTACACGCTTGAAGTCTTGGCCACGGCCGAGCTGACGCTGTACCAGCTCGGGCTCAAGCAGGGCTACCTGAGCATGGCGCGGCTGTTTGCGTCAGCGGTCCCGAAGCCGGCGGCCGACATCGCCAAGCTGCGGGACGACCTCCCCGAGCTGAAGGCCGATCTGGAGCAGTACCGAAAGATCGCCAACCCCGAGTAACACGATGACTACCGCACAAGATCCAACGAAAGAGACACCGGCTGCTGACACGTCGTCAGCGGCCCAGGGCGCGGCCGTTCAAGCCAAGCCCGTAGAGCAGCAAGCGACTCAGGACAAGGCTGTAGCAAGCCCAACCGAAGCGCCTGCCGTAGACGTCAACAAGACCCTCGCAGACTTCGACAAGCGCCTGGAGAAGCTGGTGAAGGATGCGCGGCCACAGGACGTTGGCCCACTCAAGGCCCACCTCCAGCGGCGCGAAGAACTTCACCGCACTGGGTTCACGGAGGAGCAGTTCTCGGTTTGGTCCGAGTTCAAAGGGAAGGGTCTGACCGACACGCAGGCCATGGTGCTAGCACGCCAAGCCAAGCCCGAGCTGTTCGCGGCACCAGCGCAGAAGTTCGACCCGAGCGTAGTCGGGCAACTGGCGCCCGGTGGCGAGAACCCCGACCGATTCGGCACGGGGGAGAAGAACTGGGATGCTGAGATGAAGGCACGAATCATCGCGCAGCGCACTGCAGCCGATCCGGTGCAGAGAGCGGTGCTTGGCGAGCGGGTGCAAGAAGCAGCCTTCGAGTCCTTCGCACAGAAGATCGGACGAGTCTACGCGAGAGGCTAGAAAGTCATGGCAGATTACCTTTTGTACCCAACGACTGCGGCCGGTGGCGTCATCGCCGCGAACGAGCCGCTGCTGAAGGAGAACATCGAGGACGAGATCATCAACTTGTTCCCCGATGAACTCGTTCTTCAGTTGTTCCTCCCGAACAAGCCGTCGATGCAGACGTGGGGCGAGCAGCCGGTTGACACCATCAACAACGTCACCCGCACCAACGCTGTCCTGGCCCTTGGCGACGACGAAGTCGTGAAGGAGGAGTACAGCACTGCGACCCTCCAGGCCGCGACGTTCGGCCACAAGATCCGCTACGTCACCGAGATCCACCAGACTGCCTTCGGTGTCTCGGGCACTTCGATCCAGGCGTCGACCTACGGCTTCGCCAACCGCCAGGACTACGAGGCGATGAAGATCGCCAAGCAGCAGATGCTCGACTTCGAGCTGCGCTGCTGGTTCGCTCCGGGTTCGAATCCGGCCGGCCAAGAGATCCCGCCCGCCACCGGAACGCCTGCTGCGTGGTCGAACCCGAACACGCCACTGAACCGCCGGCAGACCCAGGGCCTGTTCCACTGGATCACCAACGGCGGCATCGAGCGCGGCAATGGACTCACCGCCAGCAAGTGGAACTACCACGGCGAAGTCCTGAAGTCCGGAACTCAGGACTACCGGACCTGGGCCTACAACGCGAACGGTCTGCCGCTGACGGCGGACATGTGGACCAACAAGCTGCTGACCCCGTGGTCGCAGATTGCCAAGGGCGTGACCCAGAACACGGTCGCGTTCATGTCGAACAAGGCTCGCATGCTGTTCCGCACCTTCGCCCTCCCGGCGGCCGGTGCCGTCAACACGCGCACCATCGCGGCTGGCGAGCGCAAGATCGTCGACGCGGTCGACATCTACGAAACCGACGCCGGTAAGGTCGCGATCAAGGGTAGCTACTACCTGAACGTCGCTGGCCAGACCGCGACGGTGAACCTGACCGGCCCGACCCAGCTCTCGTGCGCGTGGGACGAGATGGTCCTGGTCATCAACCCGGAAGGCTACTGCATCCGCACCTACCGCCCGCAGCAGGCCCACATGCTCGGTCGGACCAAGGACGGCGAGGAGATGATGTACGTCATGGAGAAGGGCCTGCAGTGCCGTTCCCCGTTCTACGGCGCTGGCATCGTCAACTGCGTCGCGGCTGCCTGATCCTGAGATGCCGACCTACGAGTACGAGTGCGAGAAGTGCGGCGGGCAGTTCGAGGCCCGCCACTCCTACGAGAACAAGCTCACTGCCTGCACCCTGTGCAGCGGTGGGCCTGTCTCGATCCTCATCAGCGGCGGGGCTGAAGCGTTCGTCAAGGGTCGGCCGATCCAGACGGGTCACAAGCACAAGATCCGCCCCATCGGGTGGGATCGTGGCAACACCGACGTCGACAGCAACGTCGGCAGGCACGGCGCTGAGATCCGCGAGCTGCGCAAGCAGACCGAGGAGCAGCGTCGGTCCTGCGGCAAGAAGTCCGGCATCCGGCTGATCGCCAGCTACCCAACCGAGCTGGCGGCGGCGCGGATGAGTGAGTTCGGCAAGGACTACTTGCTCAACGACGTCGAGGACAAGGCCAAGCGCGATGGCGTTTGGCTTGGGGAGTAGCGATGGGGAAGCGCATCATCCTGAGCTTCGGCCAGTCCAACATGGTAGGGACTGGCCTGCTTGCCACGCTTCAGACGCTCGCTGCGTCGAAGTGGTCGAGCATCGGGACCTACTCGAACATCTTCTACTGGCAGAACCAGATCTACAGCGGCTCGTCGATCACGGGCCAGTGGACCGAGTTGGACTTCGCGACGTCGCGCTACGACGCGCCGCCAGCCAACGGCTACGACTACCCGGTCAACTACAGTAACCCGCAGATCTCGCTCACGCCCTTCCTGGAGTCCTTCGGCCCAGAGCTTGAGTTCTCGCGCGGCGTGCAGTCGACCCTCGGCGAGCCGATCTACAACATGAAGCTGGCGTACGGCGGAACGTACATCAGCCGCATTGAGCCCCAGTCCACCGACATCATCCAGTACAACTGGTTCTGGCCGAACGCGCACCGGTCCTGGCACCCGTCGCTGCCGAAGTCGAACACGCCCTACGTCGCGACGACCACGCTGACCGGGGCATCGCCGTATGCCTCAACTGCGACTGGCGTAGCCCTCACCCCAGTTGCTGGAACCACCGGGACTGGCGTCGGCGTCACCACGACACCGACGACCCTTGTCGACGCGGCCGCCCCGTTCACGCCAGCAAACGAGGTAGGGAAGACAGTCCGCTGCGGAGGCAATGTCGGCAAGATCACCGGCAACACCGGCGACACCCTCACGATCACGGCGTGGTACCCGTCGCAGCCTGCGAACGGGCTCGCCTACATCGTCTACAACAACTGGGTCGAGTACTCGTCCGGTCAGGTCTTCGACTCTCGCACCAGCTTCACCCTCGACCAGTACCAGAGCAGCTACATCGTCGCAGGCGGCTCAGTAGCGCAGATCGCGGCCCACGCTGCCGGCAACAGCCTGACGCTCGGCACCGCATGGCACGCCGGGACCCCAACCGACAACGTCGCATGGGCGATCTACACCAACTACGTCTACGCGACGCTGAACGCGCTCGTCGACACTAGCGCTCCATTCGGAGCCGTGAACAGCAAGGCTGGCCAGTGGGTTGTGTGCGGCGGATATGCCGGCCAGATCCTGACCAACACGTCATCTGCGCTGGTCGTTGCGGCGTGGTTCCCGGTGACCGGTACCTTCGATCCGCTCGCGAGCAAGCCAGCCGACAACCTCGCCTACACGCTCCAGTCCAGGGCGTTCTTCAGCGCGTCGCTCATCAAGACGCTGATGGAAGACTACTTCTCGAACGTCGCGGCCGAGGACGTCGTCGAGGCGGTCGTGTGCTACGTCGGCGAATCGGACTCCATCGAGGAGGACCGGGCCAACGACGTGTACGAGAACATGCGCGCGATCATGTCCTACGTGCGAGAGAAGATCACGGCCAAGACTGGCCAGCCAGCCGAGCAGATCAAGTGGCTGCTGCTCGGCCCGCAGAACGACACCGACGTCTGGCCCTACTCGGACGTCACCAACAGGCTCTACCAGCAGGTCGCCGATGACGACGTCTGCTGCAAGTACATCGACCCGAGCGACTTCGACTTCGGCGGCTTCACCGGAACCGACGTCTACCACCACGACACTCAGGGCGTCTACGACCTCGGCAAGTACCTGACCGAGCAGTGGCTGTTGCTACAGAAGCAGGTCCAGGCGCCGCACGTCAACCCGTACGAGAGCGTGACGCTCGGCGAGATGGTGACCCGCGTTGTCCGCACCGCCACGGGGAACAAGCAGACCAACGACCCCAGCACGCCGAAGGTCAAGCAGGCGATCAACAACTCGATCCGGGAGATCTGCACCCGCCTCGGGGACAAGGCGTGGTTCCTTCGCCGCGTCGAGACGATCAACATGCAGCCGGGCTCACCGAGCACCATCCTGCTGCCGCGCCAGATCAAGCGGCTCATGCGGATCGAGTGCCCGAACTACCCGACACAGCAGATCAAGTGGTTCGGGATGGGCTGGGAGAACAACGGCCGCATGCGGATCAAGCTGCCCGATGCGCTGAGCGGCGACCTGAACCTGCACTACCTGATTCCGCTGTTCGACGTCGAGGCCGACACCGATCGACTCATCATCCCGATCGAGTACTCGGAGTTGCTGGAAGCCCTGGCCTGCTGGCGCCTCAGCAAGATCGGTCGGACGCCATCCGGCGTGCAGATCGACGCCAGCGAGATCCAGCGGCTGTGGGAGCTGGTCGACATCGACGTGCTGAAGTACGAACGCCAGCGCCAGGACACGACCGAGCTGACGTCGCTCTACGACCCCTACAGCAAGTACCTCGCTGAGCCAGGGAGCGGTGCATGGCTCTGATGTCGTTCCGCAACGGGCTGCCGTGGCGCGGAATGACCACGCAGACGCTGGCCGACTCGGGCGACAGGCCGTTCCGGCTCCTGGAGAACTGCTACGTCAGCAGCGACGGCCGCGAGATCCGCACCCGTCCCGGCTGGAAGACGGTCTACGACTTCGAGTCCTTTGGCCGCAGCGAACTGGTCACCGGCTCTGGCTACTACAAGAACATCATCGACCGCTCGCTGCCGGTCTGGGATGACACCGCGACCACCAGCACCTACAGGCAGTGGGTCCTTTCTGGCGGCCACACCGACAAGCAGGAAGTGTGGGCCGAGCCGAAGCACCTGATGGGCTTCAAGCGGGTGCGAGGAAGGCTCTGGCTGTGGGGCGAGACGGACTTCCGCCGCGAGCCGATCTCGGACACGGAGAACGACCTCGGCATCGCGCGTGGGAACTCCTACGTCGAGCTCACGGGCTGGTCTGCTGGCGCCACGTCGGTCATCACGTTCGACCGCAAGCCACTCGTGGGCAGCGAGACGTCCACAGCCCGCAACACGCTGGCCGTTGGCGACTGTCTGTGGATCGAGGCGGCAGACGGCATCCCGAGCGAGCTTGGCGGGAAGATCCACCTCGTCATCGACATCGACATCTCCGGCGTCAACAAGAACGCGACCCTGGACACCTTGGTCGGGACGTCTGGCACTGGCGTCGCACAGATCGGGCGAGTGCGTCCTGGCGCCGGCTACGGCTCGCAGTTGCTGCCTCTCGCCGAGACGGTCGACGGGGCGACAGCCGACGTCTACTCGCTGACAGGATACATGTCGGTCCACCGCCCGGAGATCGGCGTCGTGCAGACCGACTGCCACCCGGCCTACGTGTTCAACCGCCAGCCGGACACGGGCGACCAGCCAGCGAATGACCGGACAATCGAGGGCTGCAACCTTGCGATGATCCTTACGGTTAGCACGAGCGCGGCGACCAGCCTCATCACCCCTTCGCTCGGCGCCACTCTCGCCAACAAGTTCGCGACCTACATCCTGTGGCACGTAGCGAGCGGCTCTTTCGCCACGGTGACGGCGAGTTCCTACTCGGCCCCTGACACTACGCTCACGTTCACAGGTGGATGGAGCAACGGCACGCCGGTCGTCCCTCCTGGACCGGCGGTGCTTGAGGTTCTGCTCATGCCGCTTTCCGTTAGCCGGCGACGCCAGCTCCGAGTCC
>CAYOVR010000009.1:10531-11705 GCA_964407465.1 uncultured Candidatus Saccharibacteria bacterium | reverse complement strand
TGGCGACTGAACCCGGACGCGACGCACAACCGCATCCTCCTGGGCGCACCGGAATACGGCTGCGTATTCCAGATCCCGACCGTCATCCCGAACGACCCCACGATCGGCTCCGAGAACAACGGCGCCAGGATCCGCAGCAACGACATCCTCGACAAGCCGCGGTCGCTCGGCGTCCCCAAGGCGACGATGTGGGTCGACACCGCGCTGAAGCTCGACGCCGAGGACGAGACGACAGCCCATCAGTATCCAAGCAACAACTCCGCAAGGATCCTTCCGGCTGGCGTCTACTCGTTCAAGGTGTCTTACCGGGACGATGGCACCGGCGAGGAAGGGGTTGCCTCAGAGCCGTTGACGCTGACTATCCCTGACTACGTCGTGATGGACTCAGGGACCGCTGACGCAGCGGTTGTTGTCGGCGCCACGACATTGGCTGACGGTAGGAATGTTGGCCCAGAAGCATGGACGGTCAACCAGTGGGCCGGGTACGAGATCCACTGTGGTGGCTCGTCGGGGGTGGTCGTCTCGAACACCGCCACGACCATCACCATCGCGTCGTGGAGCGGCGGGACTCCAGCTTCCGGACTTGCTTGGGAGATCCGGTCCGTAGGCGTCGGCGTCCACCTGTTCGCGATGCATCCCGGCTACCTGATGGCCGAGTGCGGAGCACTGAACATCGTCGTCTACCGGACGCAGGTGAACTTGCCGGACGGGATCTTCTACCAGGAGAAGATGCCCGATCTCGCTGCGTTCGGCTACCCGAGCACTGCGCCGCCGTACACCAACGCTGCCATCCACTCTGGCATCAAGTACGGCGTCGAGCCACTTGCCGGCCTCGCCGCAGTCGACGCTGACGAGCTAACGAACCCGTATCGCCGGCTGGTCCATGTCGGCGTGAACTCGTCGTCAGATGCGGACCTGATCGAGCGCAACCCGCTCAACACCCTGCTGAGCCAGATGCCTGCCAGCGCCGGCTGTGTCCGCACCACGCGCGGTATCACGCTGTTCGCCAACCGCATCGGCAACGCCGGCTTCGCGAACGAGATGCAGCGTGGGACGTTCACGAGCGAGTTCCGCATCGACTCCGAGGTTCCGCGCGTCTACGACGACCCGCAGCAGGTCTCGCTCCGCGCAGTGTTCGAGTTCAAGAACGACCCGACATACGTGGAGGGAAACT
>CAYOVR010000009.1:0-10521 GCA_964407465.1 uncultured Candidatus Saccharibacteria bacterium | reverse complement strand
ACTGGGGCCTCGCGAACCCGTCGTTCCCTCCTGGCCTCGCAGGGATCGAGCCACCGCTGTTCAGCGACGACGCTTTCCCGTTTCCGCGCAACCAAGTCCGGCTCGACGACGTCATCAACAACTCGGCCGATCTCCCCAGCGTCATGGCCGCGGAAGGTGTGCAGGACTACATCCGCTGGCGGGTGCTCGACTCCACGATCGACATCGACAACTCGTGGAAGACGTTCTCCGGCAGGACTGGCTACCTCCAGATCCCGCGTGGCCGCTACCAGTGGAGCGTCGCCGGTGACCCGTCGCAGGTGCCCAGCGTGAACATCGGCTACACCGACGCGGAGGCCGACGAGGAGATCGAAGGCGTCGGCACGTTCGGCGCAGGCTTCATCCTGGCGAGCCGCAGCAACACATACCTCCTGAGCTTCACCGACGAGCCGCGCAGCAAGCCGGACCTCGTCAGCAACGAGTTCGGCTGCATCGCCCCGAACACCTTCGTCGAGTTCGACGGCGGCACGGCGTGGATCAGCAGCAGAGGACCTGTGGCCATGACCGGCGACGGCATGCAGTGGGTTGGCCGCGACCTGGAGTACCTCTTCATCGGATCGCGTGCCCGCTACAAGAAGGACTCCCAGGGCCGGATGCGGCATGCATGGGGCGCCCACGACCCCGATCGCGGCTTGGTCATCTTCGGGATGCTCGCCGACTTGGACGGCTCGGTCGAGATCACGGACCACGGCGAGGACTACTCGTTTGCCGACGCGACCGACAAGCTGCGCAGCCGCTTCCCATGCGACGAGCTGCTGGTGTGGTCCTACCGCGCCAATGCGTGGTCGCGTTGGACGATGCCGGCCGGGCTCGAAGTGCTCTGGATGGAGCGTGACGTGGACGTGCAAGGCGTCGGGCGCTTGCTGTTCCTCGCTGCCGACAAGCGCATCTACGCGATGGACGACGAGTTCGCGGACTCGAACGTCGACCCGGTCGTTGTCACCGCCACCGACGCAGGCGTCGGCGTTGGCCCAGTCACGATGACTGGCGTGCTGATGGGCGGCACAGTCGACGACCGCGAGGACGACACCTTCGTCCGGGCCGGCATGACCGTGCTTCAGGTGCGCAACAACAACCTCGTCCAGATCACCACGGTCTACGACTTCACCAGCACGACGCTCACCGTCCTTGACGGCATCACCTGGGAGGTCGGCGACGAGTTCATCATCGGCGCGCACGTCGCGACCCTGGAGACCAACTTCTTCTCGACCATGATGCAGAACCGGCGCATCAGCAAGATCAGCTTGGTCGAGTCGCTGTCGAGCTACTCGCCGAACACCGAAGCGGTCACGAACCCGACGCTCGCCTTCCTGAAGACCGAGGTCATCGCTGGCCGGCGGTTCTTCGACGCGGACGGGCAGGCGGCGACCATCACCAAGATCACCAGCCAAGTCGACGAGACCTACGACTTCATGCCGATGGGTGTCTCTGCCGACGAAGCAGACACGTCCGTCCACAACATCATCCTGTCTGAAGGATCGAACGAAGGCGACACCCTGGCGATGCGGGTGACCATTGCCGGCGCCGCCCGAGTCCGCATCTGCGACATCCTGCTGGAGACCACGTGAACCTGAACTACGTCCCGCACCCGATGACGGACCTGGGCACTCCGGCCTGGAAGAACTTCCAGGTGGTGCGATCCTGGGCACAGGGCATCGGGTCCGTCCAGGTCGACATCGACGTGACGGCAGGCGTTGGGGAAGCCACGGTCACGGCCGACTGGATCAAGCCGAACAGCATCCTCACGGTCTCCCCTGTCGGAGATGCGACGGTTGCCGCCTACGGCATCACCATGTCTGTCGGTGTTCCGACGACCGGTTCTGTTACTGTCTACCTGAATGCATCATCCGCCTTCAGCGACACCATCCCAGTCAACGTCATCGGAGTGATCTAGCATGGGCCTCGGGCGCATCTTCAGGAAGGTAGTGCGATACGGCACACCGGTCGGCTGGGCGGCTACTGCGGCCGGGCAAGGCGGCGAACTCGAAGACGCGATCGGTGGCCCCTCCGGCCAGAACCTCAGCGCCCTCCAGCTCGCCCAGCGTGGCGGCGACACCGAAGGCGCGAGAGTCCGCGACCTGCAGCGCAAGTCGCCGTGGCAGGTCGAGTGGGACCCGGTCACGATGCGCCCCAAGGAGTTCGACGTGCCTGCCGGCGGGTCGGACGTGGACGCCCTGGACTACCAAGCCCACGCCGAGCGGCTGGCCCAGCAGCGCCGCGAGCAACTGTTCAGCGACGCCCAGGGCAGCTACCGGACCGCCGAGTCGATCTTCAGCAACTACCGCCCAGGCGGCGCCCAGGCGCTCGCCAGTGGGCTCTACCAGAACCGGGCGAATCTGTATGCACAGCAAGCGGCGATGGTCGAAGCTCCGGACCTGCTCCCGCACATGCGGAACCACGAGCAAGTCATGGCTGCGCGAGAGCAGAAGCGTGCTGCTCGCATGCAACAGGTCATGGGGATCGTCTCGCTGGGGGCATCGGCGCTCACGGCCGGACTGACCGGCGCCCCCGGCGCTGCCCCGAACACCGCAGGTCAGGCGGCCACTCCTGGCGGCGCTGGAGTCCAGAGCTACCCGGCCGGAGCCGGCCAGCAGGGCGCTCCGACCCAGCCGGGCACTTCGCCGCAGACTCCCGGTAGCCTCGGGGCCGGGATGGACGGCCCTCGCGCCCCAGGGCAGCAGTTCCAGGGTGGACTTGGCCAGGAGGGTCCGGGCAGCCTCGATGATGGGGATGCTCCTGGTGGTTCGACCGACATAGGCGGTCCCGTGGGACAAGCCAGACTTGGCGGCGGCCCGTCAGGAGGCCCTGAGAGCCCCGGTGGCGCAGGATCTCCTGGTGCCCCCAACGGCATGGGCGGGCAGTCGATGGGCGCTGGGCTGGGCGGCTACGGGCAGGACGGGGACTTCTCGCCGGTCGCGATGAGCGCCGGGACGGCCCGCGCCAACCCGAACGTGTCCCGGCTGGTGGCCATGGAGTATGCCGACGAGCTGGACGATAGCGACTCGCAGGCCCTGTCAGAGCTGACCGACCGGCTGCTGCTCAATGCATTTGCCAGTCTGGGGGTAGTCTGATGGCCGGCGACAGCGGGAACACGCTCCGCACCCAGGAGTTCAACCAGCGCTCCCAGAACATTGCCGGGCAGGCGCAGATGCGGGCCGGCGAGGCGGTGCAGCAGGGGCTGTCCGACATCGGCCAGACCTACCTGCGCGAGCGCCAGCAGGGCATCGACAACCAGTTCCGCCAGACGGCAATGGAAGTCGAGCAGCGCCAGATGCAGGTGCGCAACGAGGCGATGATGCGCCAGTTGCAGACCGACGAGATGGAGGCCCACTCCCGGATCCAGCTCGACCAAGTCCGCAAGCAGGAGGCGATGCAGAAGCTGGCGATCGCCCAGCAGATCATCGCGCTCGGCGGCACGAGGGCCGAAGTTGATCTGCTGAAGGCGCAGGCTGAGCGCCAGCAACTGGAGAATGAAGAGAAGAAGCGCAACTCTGCCGGCGTCGGCGACCTGCGCGACTCCACCCTTTACGCATCCCTGTTCCTTCAGCAGGAAGGCAAGCGGCGCGACAAGAGTGGTCGGTGGGTCAATGACCCCGACGCGACCCAGGAGTCCAAGGATCTCGCCAAGAGCATGCTGGGCGGCTTCGGCGAACTCATCGGCGAGCGCAAGGAAGCTCCATCCATGTCCCGGCTCCGGGACGCCCAGGCGACGCAGCTTGAGATGGAAAACGCGAGGGAGCTGAAGGCCCAGCGGGAAGCGGACGCTGCCGAAGCACTCAAGAAAGGGTCCGTTCCTGGCGTCAGTCAGTCTGCGGCGCCGGTCGGCTTCAAGCCGATCCCGCTGGAGGAGATGCGCAAGGACACCTTCTTCCGCAACGAAGCGGTCCGCTACGTGGGCAGGTTCCCGCAGGCGATGCCGAACGAACTTCGTTCCATCGCTGGCGAGCAGATCCCTGTGATGATGAACGCGATGGTGAACCGCTACTTGGCCAGCCCAGAGGGTCAGGGCAAGAGCATGGCGCAGGCCATCAGCAGGATCCGCAGCGTCATGGATCAGCGCGACGCGCGCGATCTGTGGGCCGCCATGGCTGAGACCTACGTGGACAAGGCCAAGTTCCAGCAACTGATGAACGACTACGACGGGATCAAGTAGTGATCCAAGACCCGCAGAAACCAGGCGGCAGCGTCCTCGACAGCATGATGCGCGAGGTTGCTGGCGAGCCAGAGCTACCGACGCTCAACGGGATCGTCGACGAAGCGCGGAGGGCGACTTCGGACGAGGCCACCGGCGGTTCGTTCTTCGGCCTGCATGCGCTCAACGCGCTGAAGATGTTCGCGGACACGGTGACTGGGATGGGCGTCCCGGACATCTCGCCGCTTGGGATCGCGACACGGCAGATCACTGGCAAGTCGCCGGCCGGTCTCGGACTCAGCGCAGCCGGCATCACCCCGACCGACAACATCGTCGACACTGCGGACCGTTGGCGACGAGCAGGCGGCGCAGCGCTCAGTGGCAACCTCGGCGAGGCGTTCGACGTGGCGCGCGGCGCCAAGGGCGACACGGCCAACAAGGAGGCCGACCAGTACCTGAGCAAGAAGCTCGGTGACTCCAAGGTCTACAGCGACACTGCCGGCTACCTGTCGACCTTCGTGCTCGGTCCAGGAGCTGGTGCTGGTACGCTCGGCGGTCGCGGCGCGGCTGCGATCATGTCGAAGGTGGGCCAGAACCAACTCGCTCGGTTGGCGAAGAAGATGCCGAAGGAGGCGGTCGCCGACCTGAGCAAGAAGCTGGCGAACGGCGAGACCAACATCTGGCGCGAGCTGGCCAAGTCGCCCGAGTGGAAAGCCGCTGCGTCGAAGCGCGATAAGGTCATGGCGTTCCTCGGCCGGCATCAGGTCGCTGAGGCCACGGCCGGCAACGTCGCGCAGAGCGGCTTGCTCGCTGACCCGGAGACAAAGGCGGAGGAGATGGCCTTCGCGGTCATGACGCCGTTCTTCCTCCCGCTGGCCAGAACCGGCGAGTGGCTCGGGCAGAAGATGGCGACGGTCGGCATGAGCGCGGAGACCAAGAAGCTCATCACCGACGAGATCATCGGCGGGATGATGAAGGGCGTTCCGCCGCGCGAACTGCTGCGCCGCGCCAACAACATCAACGACGTCCCAGGTGTGCGCCGCTTCGTGTCCGAGGCGATCAGCAGCACATTCGAGTCGGCTGCCTTCCAGGGCTTCAACCACAAGACGTGGGAGGTCTTCGGCAAGGCGATGGAAGGCGACCCCGCGGCACAGACACAGCTCTGGGGGTCGATCATCGGTGGTGCCATTGGCATCATGCCTGGGAAGATGCGCACCGGGGCGCAGGACGCTCCGTTCTTCCGGCGTCTCGGATTGGATCAGACCGACCTGAAGTCCTGGGTCGACGCCGACATCGCGAAGCGAGAACTTGAGTTCGACGATGCTCGCAAGAAGTACCTCGCGGACGACGAGGAACGGTCGAGGAAGCACGAAGCCGACGTAGTCAAGGCGTACGACGACAGCCAGAAGGCCATCGCCAAGGAGTCCTACGGGAAGGAACTCGCCGAGAAGGTCAAGGCTGCTGGCAATGCGGCCCTTGAGGCTCGCCGCGTCAGAATCGAAAACAAGCTGGAGCAGGATGCCTCCCAGCGCGATCAGTCGCGGGCCAGCATCGACGCGACCGAGAGCAACCTGCTGTTCACCATCGACGCGCTTGAGGCAATGCGGCAGGAGCGCTCGGCCAGGAAGGATCAGCAAAGCATCGACGAGTCCAACCGGATCCTCGCAGAGCGGCAGAAGCAGCAGAAGCTGCTGGAGCAGGTCCAGGCAGCAAAGAAGGGCGTCGACAAGGCTATCGCCAACCGCACCATGGACCGCCTGGAGGCCATGCGGTCGGAATCCGACGCGAAAGCATTGGCGTTGGAGCCAGTGTCCAAGGACGTTCGTCCCTTGCTGCGCTCCGGCTGGGAGCCAGTTACCGCAGGAAATCAGACTGAACTTGGCCAGAATGGAGTGCTGTGGCTTCGCTTCGGCCGCGACGAGCGAATCCGCGTGGCAAGCCGAGACGGCCAGATGGAAGTCGTCCTCGGGCCAACTGCGTCTCGCCTGCTGAGCGAGGCAGGGCACCCGATCGAAGCCAGCAAGAAGGAGACGGTGCTGACCGGCGATCAGGCCAGGAGCGCCATGGAAGCGCTGACGCTCTACAGCACGGCTCGCCGGCTGCAGGCAGCGAACCGGTTCGAGAACCTCGGCTTCGACAACATCGGCCGAGGCATGTGGCGTGACCCCGAGACTGGGCTCTACCACACGGCGCAGATCGACGGAACGACGGCCGTGAAGCGCATCCTGGACCAAGAGTGGGACGGTCGCACCAGCGACATGCCTCGGATGCCCGAGGACACGCCTGATGTCTACCAGTCCGAGGCGCTGGACATCGTGGAGGCCGCCTTCAACGCGAAGCGGCTCAACGAGCCGAACCCGCTAGTGGACGTGCTGCTCAACCAAGCGCTGCTGCACGCGAAGAAGTCGAACAGCCAGACCGGCACGGGCGTCCGCATCCTGCTGGAGACCCTGGCCAAGAACGCCGAGTTGCAGAGCATGACCCGGCCGGGCACCGACAAGATGCTCGCGCACGAGCTGGCCAGCGTCGCGGTGGGCGACACCACGCCGAAGGAAGCCTTCGACGAGATGCTTCGGGTCGCCCAGAACGATCAGGCACTGCTCAACGATCTGGCCGAAGTGAAGCGGCAGATGACCGACGCCGAGACGGAGCTGGCTGACTTGTCCGAGGTCGGCATGGGCGACCCCCCGGTTGTCCCAAAGCCGCCTCCTGGCGCTGACCCGATGCAGGAAGCCGGCGATCTGCCGACGATGCTGCGCACCAAGCAGGGAGTACCGGTCGCCGACATCGACGCCCCGGTTGTCCCGGAGCAGCCTCCTGGCGCCGACCCGATGCAGGAAGCCCGCGACCTGCCGACGATGCTGCGCACCAAGCTCCGGCAGGGGCAGTTGCTCGCCGACATGATCGACGCATCGATCAACGCTCGCCGCGCCGAGATGGATGCTGCGAGAGACACCGAGTTCGAGAGCAGCGTCGGCTCGATGAACCCATTCGCTGGGCCGAGGATGACCAAGGCGCAGCGTGAGCGGATCGCCACGCAGGAAGGCAGCCGGAGTCGGTTCAAGCTCGCCACGGAGTACTACTTCGAAGACTTCTCGAAGATGCTCGCGAAGGAGACTGGCGACCCCGTCTTCGCGAACCGCGTCCGGGCCATGATGAGCGCCGACCGCACGCTGCAAGGCGACCTGATGCCGCTGATCGTCAAGGCCGAGACGACGATGAAGGCGGCCAAGAAGCAGATGCAGGGGATGGTCCAGGACGAGACCAACCCGTCGTGGGAATACTCGCCCCTGCGCGCCGCAGTCGAGCAGGACCGGGCTGCATCGCCCGAGGTCCGCGCTGCGGCAGAGGCTCACCGGGCCGTCCTGGAGCGCCTGTGGGACGCTCTGCGCGAGGCTGGTGCCATCCGGTCGACCAAGGGAGCCGATGGCGAGATGTCGTTCGAGAGGCTGGCTCCCGGCGGCGGGGAGGCCATGCCGAGGCTCCAGGGCAAGGACCACGACACGGTGTTCCCCAGCGACACGCTCCGCAAGGCGCTGCTGCTGCAAGCCCTGACGCATCCTGCCAACCGCAACCTGACCGAGCGGTTCGCGACCAACAAGGACGGCTCGGCCCGGACGATGGACGAGATCGTCACCGCAGTCGACGAGGCGATCTTCCGCCCGACCGACGAGCTGAAGGAGCTGCAGTTCCGTGGCACCGAGGTCGAGTCCCACGCCGAGCATGCCCGCGCCATCTTGCGGCTCCCTGACGTCTGGCACTACGGCGGCAAGGACTACACCCTGTTCGATGTGGACCCGTTCCGCAACCTGCAACGAGCCGTCCATACACAGTCGGCGAGAGTCGCAGCCCTTCGCGAGTTCGGCCCCGACTTGCCGTCCGACCTCCCGCAGTCCGAGCGCGTCCGTCTTGGCATCCCCGACGACAAGCGCGGGATCCAGCACGCGACGGAGGATTTCGTCGCCAAGAGCATTCGGGGCCGTGGCGCCCAGATCGAGGCACTCGGCAAGCGGACCCTGGAATGGGTCAGGCTGGCGCAGGGCCGCTCGCCGGAGCTGAAGCCGTGGCAGCGCGCGATCTCGAAGCCTGTTCGGTACGCACGCGCAGCCGAGACCGCGATGTCCTGGCTCTACGACCTTGCTGACCCGGCGATCGTGCTGCCGACGTTGGCCGGCTTCAAGCGGATGGCCAAGGCATTCGGCGCATCGGCCAGCCTGCTGATGCGTGACCGTGTCGCCTTCATGCGCCACGCCGAGATGGCTGGCGCGCTGCCACGGAAGATGGGCGAGCTTGCCATCGGCGAGGCGGTTGGCGTCCGCAACAAGCTGATCGACGGCGTCTCGTGGCTGAACACGCAGGCAGAGCGCGCAAAGGGCACGATCTACACCATCACCGCCGAGACCATGGTCGACTCCTGGAAGAACAACCAGGGCGACCTGATGGACCTGCGCATGCTGAACGACGTGCTGGAGCTGCCAGCCGACGTCTCGGCCAACTTGGTCAAGGGCACGGCCACGAAGGCGCAGGAGAAGCAGTTCATCCACGAGTTCGTGCAGGCGCTCACCGGCAACAAGCGGGCAGCCGAGGGCTCCTACGCGGCCACCAACAACTCGCTGAACCTGCTGTTCGACTACCAGCGGTTCGCCCGCAGCCGTGCCCAGCTCGCGTTCAAGGTCGCCAAGACGCTGGTGAAGGGCTGGGAAGATCCGAAGACTCGCGGCGCTGCCATCGTGAAGTCGCTGTCCACGATCACCGGCGTCACGATCGGCACGCAGATGAGCCTTGCGCTGACGTCGGCGTTCCAGTCGATGACGAAGCAGGACTCCTCCCTGGAGCAGTGGTGGAACCGCCTGTGGGAGTCGCCGTTGGACTTCGCCGAGACGTGGCTCCACGGATTGCGTCGTGGCCTGATCGGTGGCCCGGCCGAGTCGACGCTCCGGGTGTTCGAGGACCCGATGAACCCGGCGGCCATCGCGAGCACGACGCGGATCACCAAGTCGCTCTACGCCTTGGCCAACGCTGCCCAGCAGCCGACCGATGGAGATGTCCTGTGGACCGCGCTCAAGCAGGCCCCGATCATCCCGGCCGGGTCGCACCTGGAAGGGATCGGGAACTGGGCCAGAGCGATGGCGACCAGCTCCTACAACAGCAAGGCGGACGCCGCCTCGATCAACTACTTCAAGGGCAAGGAAGGCATCCCGATCCATCCGCCCACCGAGAAGGACAAGCCTGCCGAGTTCTACAAGGCGCTACAGTCGGCTCGCCGCGTGATCGAGCAGCACGTCGATGACCCGAAGGCCGCGTTCGATGCCGCCATCGAACACATCCGTCAGGCGATCGGCGCTGAGAGCAAGGACTCGGCCATCGCGTCGATCCTCGCCATGCGCCACTTCGACCGCATGGACCAGATGGAGATCGACCGCTACCGGACCATGCGCGGCGACGACGTCGGGCTGAACCGGATGTACTCGTGGGACCAAGCGCTCAGCGAGATCGCGCGGCTTGCCCGCAGCGAGCCGGAGACCGCCGAGCGCAAGTACGGCTTCGACGAGGAGCTGATCGCCGCCACCAACTTGGCCAAGGCCGGATCGCGCGACTCGTTCGCGCAGGTCTACGAGCGAGTGGTCGAGGACGCGACCGAGACGTTCAAGTCGAACGGCACGCTCGACCCACAGGTGCGCGAGTTCGCCGATGCGATCGCCACGTTCCCCGACTCCTTCGAAGACATCGTCGGCGAGAAGCAGGCCAAGCGGATGCGGTTCATGCCGCCTGCCTACAACTCGATGAAGATCCAGCGCATCGTCCGCGATCGAATCAAGGCACGCGCCAAGCCGGAGAAGACCAAGTGAACGTCATCGACATGATGTACGGCAGGAAGTCCATCCACCACGACCTGTGGTGGTACTTCACCGCCAGCTCGGCAGGATCCACTCTCGCCGACACGTCAGTCAGCGGGAACCTGATCGACGAAAACAGCGACGCTGTCCTCGACGAGAACGGCGACAACATTCTAGTTTGAGGACATAGCCCATGGCAGACAGAAGCTTCGCTCAGATCAACTCCGACGCAGCGGCAACCGTCGTCGCCAGCCCGGACATCATGCTCGTTTCGCAAGGCGGCATCCTGAAGGGCCTCGACCCCGCAGTGCTGCTCGGCTCCGGCCTCACCGTCAAGTCCGCCGCCGGCTCTGCCGCAACCACTGGCATGCAGGTCGGCGCCGCCACGGCCGGCCTGTTCAGCGGCGGCAGCGGCGCGACGGAGTATGTCGGGCTGTCGGCGAATGGGGCGGAGGTGCTTCGGGTTGGCGTTGGCGGGCACGTTCGGATTGGGACGACGACCGACTTTTCGCT
>CAYOVR010000008.1:4640-20255 GCA_964407465.1 uncultured Candidatus Saccharibacteria bacterium | reverse complement strand
CCCAATTTGTCGTATAAGGAGAACTTGTGGCCTTAGCTAATTTGTCTCGTGAGCCATCAATAATTGCAGCCGGACGGGGAGGCCCCACTTCAGAGTCTTGGGGTGTCGTAACACCCGTTGATGTTCCTCCATACTTAGCCCAGCCATACACTTGGGTTGAGAACACTAGTGCTGCCGAGGACGGCGTCTCCAGATTTCCTTACACAAGTAATTCTTATTCTGGTGCAGACATAAGCGCAACTATTCTGGTGCCAGGAGAAAAGTATGCGCTACATCTTGGTGACTTACAAACCATTTCTTGGTCTACTCACAGAGAGAATAAACCAGTAAGAAGCCTGGGACGCGTAAGTCCATGCGGATTCGTTAAAGGCCCAAGAACTATCTCTGGGTCATTGATCTTTACTCAGTTTGATAAGTACACCTTTTATCGTTTGTCTCATTATCAGAGCCTGCAGGAGAAGGGACTGTATGGTCTAGGGGATATGCTTCCGCCATTTGACATCATTCTCACTGCAGCAAATGAATACGGATCTTTTTCCAAGATGAAGATATTTGGTGTTACAATAGTTGATGAAGGTGGCGTCATGTCTATTGACGACATGGTTACCGAGATGACGATGACCTTTATGGCTAGAGGAATTAATCCTCTCGTAAGCTATACTCCAAACGGATTTAGTCGGGATCCAGTGTTCAATAAGATTCAGTATCCAGTCGCAATCGGCGATCAAGTCAACTTCAGAATCTAGATAGGTGGCAATATATGGCTTGGCCTGACAACCTAAGAGATAACAGTGGTGTAGCTAGATCAAGTAATCCTTCTGTCTGGAACTTTGTGGCAGCACAAAAATCCCCACAACCATTGGGCGACCCATTCTCCCTTCTTGATCCAGAGACAGACTTAGTATGGGGTTCTCAGGCACCAGAGAAACCACCACCCAGCTACTTTGATTATTACTACACAGGAGCTGATGTAGCTGTTTTCATAGATGGAGCACAAGGTTTTGGTGGTTGTGAAGTTCCAATCCTTGAATTCGGATTCAATATTCAACAGCAGAAACAGCCGGTATATGGATTCTGGGACTTCACGTTTCGCAGCGTAATGAGGGGTACCAGATTAGTCACAGGTCAGTTCACTATAGCAACAACTTATCCAAATCGTATGGCAGATTTGATTGCTGAGTCAGCCAGTACAAGAGTAGCGCAAAGATCTGATACTGTTATTCGAGGTTTAGATCTAGACGAAGAAAACATTGAGCAGTACTGGGGTAGGATTAGAGATCCATTTAATACCAATAAATCAGGACGACATGTTTTCAGTGCCCATCCTCCCTTTAATTTTGTCGTAGCATATGGAATCCAATCTGCCAGTGTTTCTCCTGATCCAATTGCCAAGACCGAATCTCTTTACATAAAGTACCAAAATGATGTAGCATGGTACCAGAGCACGAACGAGCGACTGGTTGACTCTAATCCAGAACTGCCACAAGGTAAGAGGATCATAGAGATGGTTGAGCTTCAAGGGTGTCAAGTTTTGTTAACGCCAGAAGGCGACGTTTGTGCAGAAGCATATACATTCTTTGCGCGTGATTTAGTAGATCCATAAAATAATAGACCGAGGTAAATAAATGACTGGTATTAAAGTAAAGATGGGTACACCTAAGGACGAAGAAGTAATCGAAGAGGCTCCCGTCGAAGAAGCTCCCCAGGTGATTCCAGATGGAGCAGAAACAGCAGTACTTGATGATGAAGCTGATCTTCCTAACGTTGAGTTGGAAGATCTTGATCCCGATGAAGATTTTTGGGATGGCGGCCCCAAGGTTGGGCAGGTTCAGGAGTGGAAGAAAAAGTACAACAGCATCTATGTCACGGCGGTAACCGCAGATGTGTTTGTTGTATGGAGAACCTTATCTCGCCCTGAGTATAGAGAATATATGGAACAGGTCGAAGAGATTACTAGAACTGGGCAAGTTGCTCCTTCTATGGCTCAGATGATGGTAGAAGAAACAATCTCTGATATCTGTATGTTGTTCCCAACTTATCAAGCTGCTATGGAAGATGGCGGGCTAGCAGGGCTTCCTGCTACTATCTCGCAGCAATGCCTTGAGGCATCAGGCTTCGTTGCCCTGGAGACCCGCAGACTGTGATGCAGCCCTCCAAGCAGCATCTTGCAGAACTTTATGATCGATGGGGGAGGATATACGAATCTCGTGTATCCCCCTCAGAGGTGTACTTCTACAGAAGCTTGACTTGGGATGAGTTTAATAATGTGGTACAAAATCCGTATATCTCTAAGATTGCGAAGGAAGACGCAGTATTCAATGCATGTGTCGTGTGGCCAGAAGACATTACTTCTGATGACGTAATGCCAGGTGTTGTGTCTTCAATTGCAGAGAGTGCCGTAATGATATCCGGTATGGTTGATGCTGAGTTGGCACAGGAAATTATAGATGATTACCGGGATAAATCTGGGGGGATTTACTTTGGGATTAAGGCGATCTTATTATCTCAATACGAGGTACTAAGGCTAACGGAAGCAGACGTAGATGCTCTTACGTTTGAGCAGTCTATAGCAAAGTTAGTTATGTGTGAGAAGATCATGGAAATTCAGAAGATGATGTTTAATCCGGATTATGGAGTTCCGGAATTCAATATACTATCGAAAGAAGAACCGCAGCAGGAAAGTGGTCCAGATCCAATCAATCCAGATGACCCAGACTACTCACCAAGCACACACGGTGCAGCATCCGTGAACGATCCAATCGCACAGGCACTTAAGCAGTCCTTAAGATAAAGGAATAAAAGTGATAAAAGATCCCGGGCCAATCCATCAGCTTGGGTTCGGACTCCAGTCTCGTGATCTTAATTACTCCGGAGATCAAGAAGGCGCCAAGCCTGAATCCAGCTTTATAGCTAAATCGCTTCAGGATAATCCAGTCCTGAAGTTTTTTGCTGTCTCTGCAGCCACTATGGCTGGCATGGCTGTTGCTGGTCAGGTTATCAAAAAGGGTGGAGTAAGCCTAGGGGTTAAGCTTCAGCGAAGCAGCTCTCCACGTATGACATCAATCATTAAAGATGTCAGAGAAGCTAGACAACTCATAGACCAATGGCAAGGTATCACCAGAGATGCTATTTATTATACTGATGATGGTATTCCCGGAACTCAGCTTACTAACCGAGAAGCATTATTTGTTCCTGACCCCAATGGTAAGTATAAAGTTGGTGGCGAGTTCTATTCTGATGGCAACCCGGATGTTCAGCGGGGTGGCGGGTGGATATTTAGTCAGGTAGAAAAGAGACGGGCCAGAGAAGAAGGCAGAGCAAGCCTTGCTCACTGGACTCTTAAGGACGAGCTGTCACAGCGTATGGTATCGCAGGCTAGGCGTCTCCCATATGAATTGCCAGCAGCCTACTTCATGCAAAGAGGTCTAACTGATCCTATCTTTGGTGAGAACAGAGATTCCGATGTCACATGGTATAATCCATTTGATGTAGTTAGCGACTTCGTTACTCAGAGCGTCAAGAATACAGCATTCATGATCGCACCGTTTGAGTCGGCTCAAGGCGGAGCTGTTCATGGTTGGCGTAGATTGATGACATATGCAGATGATTATCCTCACCTGCCGTCAGCACAAAGAAATGCAGCGTTAGCTAGTACCTCACGCAATATGAAATCCCTTCTTTCTCAAGTTGGGCATGATGCAGGTCAGGTATTAAATAAAGCAACTCAAGTATCCTCTCAAGTATCTGGATCTTTTGCTACCGCTATCGACGCGGCCAGACAGTCTTCATATAGTTCGGCGGATTTACTACATAGATACCGTCATGGTATGAAGGCTGATTTCCAAAAGACTCAAGCCAAGAATATTACAAAAGCAGAACGCTGGAAGGACTACTCTAGAATTCTGCGGAATAACCAAGCATTCGACTTCCTGCCTAGACCATTCAAAGGCGCCCAGACAGGGCTCAGTGCCTTCTCTAAGCGCTGGGGCGAGATAGGTGAAGAGCACCAAGCATTAGATGCAATGATGAAGCTTGGTCGAAATAACTTCGAGCAGGTACACGGCAGAAATCCGGCAATGAAAGACGCGTTGGATCGGGCAATGCGTCCGACCGAAACCAGTGTCGAAGAGTTAGCAGATCGCCTGCGTCATCTAACTGGCGGCGCAGATCCTTGGGTATTTAAGCACGGCAGAGCCACTGGTCGAGTTAACCTGAAATTCCAAGAAGGTAGTTTCTATCACGGAAGAGTTAAGTCTCTTTACAACGCTCGGTTCTTTAAAGAGTTAGAGAAGAGTGGTGTCGACGACGATACTCTAGCACTGCTTCGTAGAACTATTGACATAGAGCCATTCCTTAAGAGTGGACAAAAGACAAAAGATGCTTCAGAGCTTGTTCGTGTTGGTGGTAAAACTATCACCGCCAAGGGATCAGATAAGTTTGGTAACCCCGATTTTTGGGATAAGGTTCTAAACGAAGTTAACATAACAGACGCTGCCACTAGAGGGAAGCTCCGCACTGGCATTCGCGGTGCATACGAACAAACCGACGAGGTATTTCGTCGACCTCTTTACAAAGCTTCGTTAGACAAGAGAATAGCTAAAGAGTGGTCTTATGTAGAGCGTAATGTTCTGCCGGAATATGCAGAACAGATGGTCAAGTATAGTAAGGCGCCATTCAGTCGTTTTGTTGGTCCTATTGGAAATGCCGAGGAAGCATTCCTGATTAGGCAGACGGCAAGACAGCGCGGATTCAATATGTATGACGGCGACGGCGTACTAAAGAGTCTAGATGATACTAAGGCATTTCTGAATCGTAGTGGCTTCAATACTCACGACACAGATGGAATGACAGCCTACCTTGTCAGTAAGGGTAAGATCTCGAAGCCATGGAATCCAAAGGGCGGCAACGTATTCGGATGGAAAGCCCTATCTCTCAATGGAGCTATTAATAGGGGGTACTTCTCTGGGAGTCAGTCAGAAGCAGAGATACGACAACTGGCTGGCCAACTTGATGCACGCAATCCATTTAGGGGACTAAGCGATCCACAGGTATCAGGCTTATATAGAAGCAACCGCGGTGGCGTAGTAGACATTAATAGGGTTAAGCAACGTGCCTGGGGATTCGCGGATAGGCTTTCAGAGGATCTACAGATCCCGCTTATTCACACTCCCCCAATGCAACTATTAGGGTATAAGCACTTTAGAGACTTACGCAGGGCCCCTATATTAAAGCTGCACAACGGGACAGAGAATCAGGCGTTCTTAAGTGGTGGTAGACAATCTCCTGAAGACTTCTCCTTGTTTATCAAGCAGAGAGGGATGTCATCTAAGGGGCGAGTAGTAAGATTTGGATACGAGAATGAACGCTTTACTGCTACGCAGGAAAGGGGTAGATTTAAGTCTAGCTCTGTAACTGGTGGATCTATCACAAGCCGTGCCCTACGTATGGCTATTGGCGATATGGGTCGTATCCCATCTGCTAACTCTAATGCTCCAAGAAGTCGCTTAGGTAGAAGAATTGGTCAAGAGCGAATAGATAGATGGAAGAAGTTAGCCGCTGTCGATCCAGATCAGCCTGATTCATTTACTAGTTGGGCCCGTAGATTTAGCACTAGACAAACAGACATAGGTAATCCTCAGGTTCTAGCTAAGCTTATTAGAGATGGAGAGGTCACCCATAAAGGCCGCAAGCTAAAACTCACAGAGCAGGGCACTGTTGTTAGCGCGGCGGATCCTATGGGGCCCCCAATATTTACTGCAGCGCAAGTATCTGAAGCCTTTAACGATTTGTCAACCTCTCTTCGTGGCACGAGTATTCCTAAGCCTGTTGTTGATAAACTGATTGCAGATAGTCCAAGACTCAAGAAGTTATTGACATACGGCGATGGCAGAACTCCTGCAGGAAGATACGTAGGCGCAGGACCTCAGTCTATTACAGACATGAAATCAGATGCCCAAATTCTTGATTTCATCAAGAGAATGGAAACAGGAGAAAAGGGCGCTCTTAGTAGTCATTCTCCAGATGTCCAAGCATCTGTTAGACAGGCATATAATCTTCTTGTTCGTAGACACGTAAACAATGCAACTGGTAAGGCATCCTATTGGGATGAAACCCTTCCTGGATTGTCTGGTTCAGGCACGATCGTAACACGTAGAGATCAGCTTGTATCTGACATACAGCAATACCTTCTTATTCGTGGTGGTATCCTGGACGATAACTTCGGGTCTACTATTGCGTCTTTGGATCAGAGGCTTCTTGAGTTAAAAAATACTGGTCAAATATCTGACGTACAGTACACAGAATCTAAGGCAGCCATGCTTAGTATGGCTGTTGACTTTTCTAAGGTTAAAGGCTATAAGCGTGGTACTGGTACTGAAGAGATTTTCGTCAAGGCCATGGGCCATATGCGAAAGTTGCCAATCAAGTCCGCATTGGGAGATCTAGAGAAAGGTGTTATATCTTCTAAGCCGGATCCACCTCTAGGTCTGTGGGCGGCTCGAGCTGGAAGACGTAGATTTGGGTCAGCCCCATATAAGTTTGATGGCCTAGAATATAATCCGTTCAAGTCTGACAGAGTGCTAGTTCCAACGTTTGGTACGGCATTTTCTCGGTCTCCATCTCGCGCCTTAGCTAGTGCTGCAGGTTTTACTACCTATAACGATCCAAGCTCATTCTCGGGTATGTCGATTCCTGTCTCTCATATGTTTGATAGACTTAATCGTTATATTGACATAACCGGTGCTGCACTCGATCCAACCAGATTCGCGGGACCACTAGACATGTTTACCCGCGGTATGGTAGGCATGAGAGCGCTGCCCCTAGTAGCTGCAGGCACCACGGCTTTAACTGTAGATCAAACCGCCGGTGGCATAGTATACGGTAAGGATGAGCGCGGAGAGAGAATCAACGCACCATTAGTTCTTGGTGGTGTGGCGAGGCTCGGGGCAGAAGCACAAGCCATTGGCTCTGGCATAATGCCGGGTGGCCCCAATTGGGAAGAAAAGCGAAAAGAAATCCTTGAAGGTGAATCTGCTGTTCGCCAGGGTAGATACTGGTTCTTGGGTAACACCCCGTTTAAGGGTGGAAAGATTGAGTATTATAGACCGAGTTGGTATCGCAGACTTATGTCTGGATACCAATACACCGACGATACTTTCGGATCCCCATTAGAGCGTGCGGCATTTGGGTATGACTTTTCTCCACTTCGTCCACTCGATCCATACCATTATGAAAGAAAGCATAAACTAGATAGACCATACCCTGTATCAGGTGAATACTTTACCGGCCCATGGGGTCCTGTAACTCCAGCGCTGAATGCTGTTTTAGGTCCTATTCTTAAGCCACGAAGAGAATACAATCGAGGAATAGTTCAAGAAGCCGGAACCCAGATGACCCCAATAGGGGATGCTGGTGCTCAGTTTACTCCACCTCAAATAAGAATGGCTGCAGGAGAAGAGGGCTATACAGGCTTCGGTATGGGCGATGCCCTTGGGTACAGCAGTGGTGGTGGAGGAGTTGGTGGGGGGCCAGGTTATGGTTCTGCGTCAGGCACAGGCTATGGCGGTGGCTATGGTGGTGGCGGTACTGGCCCGCTAACGGCAAGCAATATAGGTTCCGGCAATATGGCTCTAGCCGAGTCCGGTAGGATTTCTTTGGCAACAGGTAGAGGAACTGCCTTTGCGGCCATCAGTGCAATCAACCAAGACATTGCGTCGATACAAGCAAAACCAGTTGGTCCATCCGCCTATCCAATCATGGCAGGAGTTCCTGCGGATAAGTATGATGTGGGCGTTGACAGATTGGCTCAAACTGCCTTCTCTACTCAGGAAATGCTGGGTATCTATGGCTTCATGTTTGGTACAGCAAAGAAAGGGTTGGGGTTAGGTTCGTCAACCTTCTCTGAAGATACTCCTCAGTTGGAGGGAGCAGAAAGGGCTTTTGGAACTAGCCGTGGGTTCCTGAATCTCAATATAGGTGGCCTAGGCGACCTTCCAAGCCCCCTTGCAGAGGGTAGTTGGGCTAACCTGGAGTTCTCTGAAATCGCAAGACGTTTCATCTACAATGAGAGAAACGGAATGCAATATTTTAACCCAATACCAAACCAGATGGGAGTTGAGCATCCTTGGCTTCCTGGGTCTGATTACTTCACCGACTTCACTAGAGGCGATCCATTCACTAAAGTGTCCGAAGGCGAAATCAGAATGCCAGGCACTGCGTATGAGCGTCTTAACGAGCTGCACCCAGATGAAACTGGCGGATATGGAATTTTAGATCAACACAATATACTCGGAGACATAGCTCCATACTCTAAAGAATATAAAGCTTTGGACCGTATGGTAGATAGTCGTATCTCAACTCCAGAGCAACAAGAATTTGTAGATACCACCAGACTCCAGGTTAACAACAAGAGATACCGAGAAGAGTTCACTCCTTATGAGTACAAATACAAGGGGCCAGAAGAGACGGTCGATGCCCCACTAAAGAATGCTCTGGGTAGAGCTTGGGAAACTATTTCTCACCATGATTCATTTGTTAACACTAAATTCTTGCATCGCAGAACTGCTGTTGAAGACTGGGAAAGAGACAATGTCTATGGGGCTACCTTCCCCGAGTGGGAAGATCCAGTTGAAGACTATCTGGAACCAATGGTGTATCGTGCTACACAGCGCAATCCAATTACCGCTGCATCAACTCTTGGATTGGCTGGCACACTGTTTATGCGGTCAGCGCAAAGCAAAGCTGTTGGCGGTGTCATTGGCGGTACGGTTGGCGCCTCAGCTTCGGTTATTGGGAAGACCTATGAGAAAATCTCAGGAGAAAGATATATCCCAGTCGACAGAAAGAAAGAGTTATTCTTAGAAGAGTATACAGACATCATGGAGTATGTTAAGAACTCCAAGCTGGCCAATGAAGCTACCGCTGCTGGTGACCACAACGCTGCCCAGGAGTATATCAAGCAAGCGGGAAAAACAATGTATGGCCTTGATCTCAATACCGCCACAACACAAGATATGGTCTACGCTGTTCCAAAGCGTAAGCGAGAGCATTTTGAGTCAATGCTCTATGCTCCGGAACAAGAAAGAGGAAGAATACTATCCACTGCTGGTCGCCTTGAAAGAAGAATGCTTCAAACTGCATGGGGGCAGAGAGTAGAAGAACGACCTGACTTAGAACAGTATTTTGAGAACAAGGAACTTCCTGATGAAAACTGGGAAGGTTGGCATCCAAACTCAAATATGGATATGGTCAAGATTAAGATGGGGCAGTTCCTAGGGTTGGATATGTCAGAAATGGGCTACTATCCACAACAGATAAACCAGGCTAATTACGTAAACTCATCTTATCCCAACTTGAGTCCAGACTATCAGCCGAAGAATTCTGTTGCTAACTTAAGAAGGATGATGACCATGAACGGTGTAGCTGGAGACGTAGAAGCTATCCATACTCCGTTCCCGGGTACAAGAACCCAGATATACGCTGGGGTTAACTAATGGATGCACAGCATTGGTTGTTTAATGAGCTATATAAATACTACGGGCAGAACAATCTATCTGCTAAAGTAGAATTTGATACGGATGGAAATCCTATATTCCAAGTTGGAGGGAAAGAAGCTAGGTCTGGACATAGGTTTAAGACTCTTCAGGAATTCATAGACTTCAAAGAGAAGCTAGGGTTACGCAGGGTTGACGTTTTTGGCGGCACAGAACCCATTAGTAGAATGCCGACAATTGGCCCTTCTCACTATGCTGGTGCGGAGCACATGTTGAGACAACTAAGAAAGGCTGGCATTACTTACTATACGATGGAGCGTTGGTCGGTTGACTCAGCAAAGTATGCTAACGTCCTTGAAGAGATGATCAGAGACGGCGTCCACTATGGTCTGCCAGTTCCTGATGATGAGAAAACTCAGATCTTTAGATTCTTTAACAAGGCAGGAGAAGAATACTCCTCAAGCAGAATACTCTCTGATCTAGAAAAAGCGGGCATGAACATAGCTTCTCTGCCTGGCATTACTGGGTCTGGAGCCCCAAGACCTCTTGAGGAATTACTGCCCAGGCTGTCTAAGCGCTTAAAGGATCTTATGAATGTTCAGGAGTTTGCCGCAAATGGTTGGGCTCACAAGTACCCAGTGGTTGCCTTCGATGCGACAAAGGTGGTCCCTCAGCTTCCTTGGATTAAGTCTCAGCTGGCGGGTGGAGCGATTCCCGCTAATGAATTAGATGACTTCTACAAAAGATCGGTAGAAGGTTTGTCGATTCTGAATCCAGAGTTAGTTAAAGAAATGAGCACGACATTAAGAAGCCGTGCTATGCAAGTAGAGACAGAGCTTCAGGCTGCTTTGGGTAAGGCTACTGATCCAGAGACTAAACTTGCTCTACAGAATCAGATAATAGATGCTAGGAAGATGTTTAAGACAGCCAAGGAAATGGGCCGAGTTGCCAAGAAGGGTGGCAGACTAGAAGGTGTTCGTATCAGAGAATTCTTGATGTCAGAAGAGGCATCTAGATCCCTTGGGCTTTCCGACGATCAGATGGCAAGACTACGATTAGGAATGATCAAAGGTGATGCCTTAGTGCCCGCTGATTGGTCTGCCACTGTGACCGAATGGAATTCTATCCTAAAGAAAGCCGTACCTGGATTCAAGGGGTTCAACGAAAAGGTAGCCGGGTTATTTGCCATGCAGAATATAACCCAAGAGTTTGGTGGTCAGGGCGTAGGGAGAGAAGCTGGCTTAATTTCGGGTAAGATTAACCACGCAGTTCCAATCGTTCGCTCTGATATTCAGTCCATGGCTGCTTACGGTAGAGTCTTGTACGATCACGATGCTATAGAAAAAACCAACAAGGCATTTATTGATGAAGAGTTCAAAATAATTGAAAAAACCAAAAGAATCAGCCCCAAGTATGAACGTGCCTTAAGGGAAATTTCTAAACTAGAAACCTCTCGCATGACCTCCTTACAAAAACAGGGCATAATGAGAGAGTTGGGCACAAGAGATATTTTAGAGCTAGAGAATAGAATAGTACGAGCCAAAAGAATTCTAGCGAGATTAGATGCAGGCGTTCCTATCTTTGAAGACAAGACTCTTCTTCGTGAGATAACCGAAGGTATTCTAGACACCATAAGGCCAGACTCTCTTCACGCGGGAGAGCCTCGCTTCATCATGCCCAACGCCTATAGGGCTCATATCACCACCAGGACTATGGCAATATTAGATGGCTTGATGGATCAGAATGAAGAGCTAGCAAGAAACACTGCTATATTTCGCGGAGACAGCATTATATTTGGCGACGTTGAAATGCATGAGCGTTATCGTGCTCATGGCGGCTGGGACTTGGACGACCTTTTGGCACAACATCTCAGATATTTTGAGGGCTCAGACACAAGGGCAGCAGGATTCTATGCGGTGAACTTCCGTTCTCCTGGCGGCCTTGGCGAGCTTTCAACTATGAAGATGGATCTCGCTAGATCTAGTGAAGACATTTTTGGAATTATATCCAAGTCCAATATTGAAGTTAAAAATGCGTTAGGTCAAATCGTAATACCAAAAACTAAGAAGCTTGAAGAGCGTGTAGTCGATTTTGAGGAAGCTAGAAGAATAAGAAAAACAATACGAGATAATATAGATGCAATAGAAGTAGAAAAAGAAAAGTTAATTGCAGACAAGAAAAAAGCAGGAAGGAAGCGCAAAGGACGTATTGATAGGAAGTTGGGCTACAAGAATTCTGTCCAAGAAAAACTTCTTGATGCTGAGGCTGCTATAGATAATCAAATCAAGGGAAGGATCGCCGGTATATTAAACGATCCAACCAAGTTCTTTACCGGTATATCTCAAGGGGACTTAGAGGTAGCAGAAGAAACAGCTAGGGCAGCTAAAACAGGAGACTTAGGAAGTCTTACCAAAGGTTGGGCCAAGTATTGGACTGACGACGCAGACGCATTGAAGAAAGCTGCCGTAGTCAATATGTCTGACATGGTACATAAAACTGGTGCTTACCCAGAAATCATAGAGGAAGCAGGTCGTCTTCAAGAGATGCTGACCCGCTGGGAATCAGCAATGCCAGATGAGGATGAGATGGCTAGAATATCTAGCCTAATAGACGATGCCGACGATGCAACTGAAGTATCTAAGTTCCTCTATAGAGACATGGTTGAGAAGGGCACGAGCCCCGGCATTCTAGGCAGGTACAGCAATGCCAAAATGATGGCAGACGATACTGTTAATATGTTGATGGAGATGGAGAAGAGAGGTATGAATGTGCCTTCTCATCTTAAGGGCATCTTTAGGCCAACCGAAATGGAAGAGATCATCGACTTAATCGTTCAAGGTGTTGCTCAGGGTTCCTCTGTGCAGTTGAAAGATGTTGGACAAAGAGCTATGTCAATGGTGGATTCACTAGCGCAAGTTGCTGCTGCCGGAGTTAAGCTTGATCCACGTTTGTTTGAGACGCGCATGAAACCATATCAAGCTGCATTTAAATATGCCCTTAATGAGATTAATCCGGATATAGCTTTCGATGACGTATTCTTAAATATGGACGATGCAGCAGAAGCCGAGCTTGCATCTTCTGCTCGTAAGTATCGACTTGGGGAAAACATCCTAGGACATGGGGAAAGCGGTCAAAGAAGACTTCTTCGAGAGGCAAGTACCACGAGAAAAGAGATTATGGAAACTCTCTTTGAACCAAAGCATTATGATGAAGCAGACGCTATAGCCGTTCATCTTAAGGAGGCCCAAGAAGAATGGGACCGACTCCGTATGGGGCTAGAAGCTACGATGCAGGATTCACCCATGTTTGGGTACGTCCCCGGTGAGGATTTCTGGGATGTAAGAAAGAGCGAATTCATGCATCAAAAGTTCCAAGATAAATTCCTCTCTTATTTTGACGAAGTTGAGAAGAGAGTATCCCTGGAGAGGGGTGCAGAGTTTAAGCCGGATCTCCGTATGGGCGACGATGCTCAAAATATATTTGGTGCATTCCTTCAAAGGCATGGCGCTAGGTATGGCTACCTTGCCGATGGTGGTGACATGGGGAATTATCGCTCCGAAATAGAGCAGAGACTAGTTGATCAAGCACAAGGTAAAGAGCCTCCTAAGGTAAGTATTTGGGCTTCTGATTTCAGAGACAGGAGTGGAGCACCAGGCACAGGGAAACAAGCAGTAGCTGAAGCGGATGCTGCATTGTCTAGCACGATCAGCAGGCCGATCGGGAAGGCTTCTGAACTCAAAAAACTACTAAAGGGGCTTGCGGATATCCCAACAGTCAAGACAGGCTTGATTGGTGCAGGGCTTCTGGTGGCTGGATCTATGCTCTATCAGAGCGTCAAGCAGGACGTACCACAAGAAGAACTAGAAGGCATGCCTAATATGCCTGGGGGTAACTTTTATACGGGCGATAGTACTATACCACCACAAGGGCCACCTCAGGTTCCTGGGGCAGTCCCGACCAACGGTGTCACATATAGAGTGAATGCTAGCGGAAACTATGATCCAGCGGCTTTGTCTCGAGCTGTAGAGCAGGCAACTGGTGCTCCAGCTAGCGGTCAAATATACAGTCGTCCACGGTATGATCCATATAAGGAATCACGCATAATAGATGAGAGCTTCTAATGCCTAGTATGAAGAACGTAGCATCCTGTATCGGTTCCAGAAGAAAATCCATCATGCACACCGCAGCCATGGGCAAGAATAGGCCCAATGGTCCAGCTAGAGCATCTTGGGAAGGTTTACACAATTCCCCTAAAGCAAATGTTACACCCAGGAACTCAGGGTACTATAACCCTATACACTGGAAAGCAAAAGCCCTTCAAGCATCAAAACGCCAAGCATTCGGCAAGGCTATTGACAATATTGGGGTTTCTGGTAGTCTAGGGTTTGGAGCAATCCGTCCTGGTATGATAGATAATCGTGTTGGCGTACAGAGTGGCTCCGCCAGGAGTCTGGCCAGGATGATGCAATTAGATACAATCCGTTAGGGGTTTATGTGGGTTTCTGGAATAGTACTAATGCATTTGAATTCTTTAGCTCATTCCTTCGTAAGCATCAGACAACTGATGCTGAGTTGTTTGTTAGTTATATCGGTCCAAAGTTCAAAGAAAACTTTGAATCATATACTAACCCTGGGGATGCAACTGTTGTAAGTACCTGTAACATATGTCTGTCTGTCTACTTTCCCCAAGGCGGATTCATACCTCGCGGTCCACGAGTCAAGGTGTCGGAAGTGTCTGCCTTTAGGGGTGGCAAGGCAAACCCTGAGACAAATGATCTATCTACCACGCCCGACAAAAAGTGGAAGGAGATGGATGCTGACACCAGAGATAAAATTGAGGATCTATTTGAAGAGTTAGGGATAGATGATTTCTTGGATGAAATCACAAAGATCGAAGGACTCCTTCTTCAGGACATAGAATTATCTCAACTAGGTACAAAAAACCTGGGGATCTTCGCTACCCTTAAGTCTAACCAGGTCATCTACAATAATGTTAGGATGTATTATCCAAGGATAGATCACATCCTAAGTCTCTATAATGATCTGGTCGAGAAACAGGCCAAGAAAGATGGAGACGATCAAGAACAGGTAGTTAAAGTACCAGAGAAAACTTTTGAGCAGCAGTTCAAAGAAGCCTTTGGCAGCGAGTACGTTATAGACGGTGACTTCCTAAATACACAAGAGAGAGTTGGTGCTTGGTTTGACAAGAACTTAGCAACACTCCCTAACATACCTCCGGAGCCTTTGGCTGATTGGGAGATCAGAATTGGCGCGGCAAGATTCCTAGTTCCTCCCGTAAGTATTCAGGTGAATCAGACATTCCAGACAGGAAGTCTAACTGGCGGTGCAATTCGCCAGAAGAACTCACCTAAGTTCAACTCTGGTCATAGCGAGACTCTTATCAATATGACTATCTACTTCCCTAATGAAGAATCAATATGGGGATTTGAAGGCGACATGACTCAAATCAACTTTGATGATCCAGCCACAGATTATAAGAAGATAGACAGATTTTTGTCTTCACTTCGTGGGTTAATCACCCAGTTTAAGTATGCTCCAATCCTCCCTATCAAGGGTGAGTACATCAACAGGACATACGGGATTACAGCTGTAGCGCTGCAGTCAATGACTATCTCTACGCTAGAGAACTTCCCATACTGTGTGGCAGTAAATCTTCAGCTTCAGAAATACAACCACAAAGTTTTCCTCCCCATGCTTAATGACTTCAATGCCGCAATACATTGGGGTCGCTTTCGGCATTACATGGGTAGAGCAGCAGAGTCAATCCAGAGGGACGCTGGGCAGGAATTCTTAGATGAAACCTGGCAGTCGGTTAGCAACACGTTCGGATCTGCAGATACCCCAGAATATGCAGATGGTGATTCTGTTGTTGCTTTCGATAAGAATAGAGACCTAGGGTTCCCAAGTAAGTCTCAGAGCAAAGACAATGCAAAGCAGTTACAGTTCTTCTTCCCAGAAAACACACCAGCCAAAATATTTGCGGCAGACACATCTAACTGGAGACAGTTTGGTGAAGACTTAGTAGACGAAGAAGAGCAGGCATGGAGTGCCTTCTTGGAGCAAATTGGATATGGTGGATCAGGATTACAAGATCCAGAAGCAC
>CAYOVR010000008.1:0-4630 GCA_964407465.1 uncultured Candidatus Saccharibacteria bacterium | reverse complement strand
ACTTATCTTGAGGATTGGGATCAGAACTGGTCAGAACAGTTTAACGGTGCACCAGGAGATCGTAGGCTTGTCGTTGACTATCTCGACAACCTTCAGAGCCTTGAGAGTGCCACCAAAGATGAGATGGACAGATATATAGCTACGCGTATCGAGGATATGAAGGCCGTATACTCTAAGAATGGCCAAGCGTGGGACGAGTCAACCGAGGCTTATATTGTTTCGACAACGAAGACGTGGTGGTATCATACTATGTATGGACGCCTCCAAACGTCTCCAACCTTCACGACTTATCTCGATGCCAAGAGGTTTGAGGATGGGCAGTATAGAATAGCCGAGTGGAAAATCCCTATGAAGCCACTCGAATTCGACTGGAACAATGTGGTCGTTCATGGCGTGAATGTAAGTCTAGCTAACAACTTTGCTAGACTACAGGTTCAAATGCAGGACGAGCCAACCATGCAGTTTATTGGTGGCAAGGACTCTCAGATCTCGGTTGCCTTGACGGTGTTTAACGAAGACGATCTTATTCGTCTCCGTCGCATGTTCGACCATGTAAACTCACTAGCTAGACTAGAACACGCTCATGCGGTGTTGGGGTTCCTTGGTATCAAGAACGTAATAACTGCATTGTCTGGAATCAAGTATGTTCTACCTCTGTCTATGGAGGTAGACACTATTCCGAACTACCCTCATGTGTATCAAGTCAATATGACGTTTGTTGATTTTGACCTTGAACAGCAGAAGCGTGAGGATATCTCAGAAAGACAGCAAGAGGATCTCATCAAGTCTTTCGGCAAGAGAAATCCATTCCTGCGAACCAAGCAGCTTTGGGGTTGTGTCGATACTGAAACAGAAATTCTCACTAAACGAGGGTGGCTTAAGTACGGCCAGGTAATGGTGGGAGATACTGTTTTAACCTTAAATCACGATAACGGATCCTCAGAGTGGCAAATGTGTCAAGCTATACAGTCTTATAGCGTTGATACGCAAATGCTATTCCTGGATTCTAAGTCTCATAATTCGATGACATCATTAAACCATAGATGGCCAGTATTGCATAAGAGGCGCGAAAATAATAGAATAGTCGGTTTAGATAGAGTTTGGAAAACTTCTGAAGAACTCAATTCTAACGACTACATTGTTACATCAGCTCCACTAAAAGACATGCCTATTGAGGCTAAATATTCGGATGCGTTTGTTGAGCTAGTTGCCTGGATATGGACTGAAGGTAGTGTAAGAAAAGATAGAAAAAATCCTTCGATTCGAATTTATCAATCTAATTTGATTAATCCTGAAAATGTAGTCTCGATACAAAGAGCATTAAACCAGTACGCTCCTGGTAACTGGTCGATGTCGAATAAGGCTAATGGTATGACTTCGTTTAGGATATCAACAGATGCGTCTGCTGCTTTTATGAGTGTCATGAGTAAGGACAAGGTTGTCGATACGAACTTTATACACCAGCTCACTAGATCTCAGTTGGATATGTATATCAATATTAGCATGAAAGCCGATGGGCATTGGCGTGGTTTATCTGGATGTATGACCCAATCATCACGGGACAGGTTAGAGCATTTTGAGTGGGCTGTTATTCTTTCTGGAAAAGCAGCCAAATTCTTTAAGTGCAACAATCAAGATTTTGAGCGTTGGGATTTATCTATCAGGTCAACAAGCACCTATAATGTTCCTGCTGTCGCCTCCCAAAAAACTATACCGTATCAAGGGATTATATGGTGTCCCACTACAGCCAATGGTTCTTGGATGGCCCGCAGAGAAGGTCAATCATTCTTTACGGGTAATTCCTTCAATGCATACCCTGATATGCCTCTTACAATTAGAGACGACAAGGGTATGGTTATAGGACAGCTAGATCCCGATTACTTCTACAGATCATTTAGTACTTACGACGATGATCTTACCGACTGGAGCATGGGTGATAGAGAGTCGAACAAAACAAAAGCTCCAGACTCAACAAGCATTCCGCTGCTTGGTGGCTTTGTCGACGCTGCACCCAAGAATGATCATTCAGAAATCCCTCTGGACGTTTGGGGTGGTGGCGGTGGTGGAGGAGAAAAGACTCCAGCTACCGAGGCAGATGCAGACCAAAAAGACTCCCCTAACACAAATAAGAAAACCAAAGAAGATGAAAACCTTCGTTCGAGATACTCCAATCCAAAGGAATTGAACTACTTCTTTTTATCAAATGATAAAGAACAAATGGATGGACTCAAGATCGATAGAGGCGATGTTACTGTTGGCACCTGGGATTTAGTCAGTGGTGCATTTGGTGCAGCATCGTCCGCTGCTCCAGTGTATGATGATGTACCAGAGTACAGCTTAACCAAGTCGATCAATGAAGACGACGATTCCGGAAAGAGAATGACACCGTTCTCTGAGTATGGGAACGCATTAACTTCGTCCAAGAATGTCAATCCAGGCGACCCATCTCAGCAATTCGAAGACATGATGAAAGATGCTAAGTACAGAGATATCTCTGGCCGCATGGTTAGAGCCTTCCCTACTTACATGCTTTGGTTGATTGATGAAGGTGGGCGATATGCTGGTGTGAAGTTATTCGATAACTTCTATGGATTACAGTCTGTAATAGATTTGTCTATACATCGCTCGGAAGACATACTCGGTGACACTCTAGTGTTACGCTTGTCTAATCTGTACAAGAAGTTAACTACCCCATATCAGAACGGGACTATCGGGGCAGAAGACGATGCAACCGATGTCAAAGACTATATTGACATGGGGTTCATCCGGTCTGACAACTTGCTGTCTGGAACCCAGGACATAGTTCGTTACATGGAGACAGTGAGACTTAAGCCCGGTGTTAGGGTTCACCTGAGATTGGGGTACAGCGCAAATCCCAATAGCCTGGAAACGGTATTCAACGGAACAATCACCCAGGTTGAGTATGGTGATGTTGTCGAGGTAACGGCTCAGTCAGATGCTATTGAGCTAAGTGCATATATTAATAGCACCAACAAAAATGGTCACTGCCTGCCTCCGAATGCTCCTATTCAAATGGCTGACGGCACAACAAAGAAGATACAATCAATTGTCAAAGCCAAAGAAAACGATTATGTTGTTGGCGTTAATGAGCACGGCAAGATAGTTCCTGCTATGGTTTTGAATTGGTTCAAAAATGGAACACAAAATGACTGGGTTGATATCAAACTAAGCGATTATACTACAAACGGCAGAAACAGATCACTCCGTATTACCAAGAAACACTTTGTGGTTATCAACGGCAAGTATCAACAAGTTTCTTCTGCTAAACCTGGCGATAAAATGTCGGTTGTCAAAAAAGGTCTTTCAGATGATCTTGTTCATTATATCCAGTCATCTCTTCTTGGAGATGGGAGCATATGTCGGCATTTGGGTGGAGCCAACTCAAGCGCTACCAGGCATAGGTGTTATTATGAAGAGCGTCATACTGAAAAATACCATGAGTTTAATGAATACGTACAACACTGCTTAGGAGATGCCGGAGCATCTATGGTTGGGTGCGTTAGTGGGCATGGTTCGCAAATGGCTTCTAATAGAATTTCGGCTCACTATGATGAATTAGTTTCCATATATAATGAATGGTATGATGGTGGAAATAAGTTTATTCCTGAAGATTTGTCATGGGTTGATGATTTTACGATCGCAAAATGGTTTATGGATGACGGATGGTTGGGTTCTAGCAATTCTGCAGGTTTCGCAACCAACTCATTTAGTAGAAGTGATACGGAAAGATTAGCAGAGAAACTGAAGTCTCTTTATGACGTAAAAGCCAAAGTGAAGCAGGCAAGACCTGATCAATTCATTATCGTGGTCAACTATAACAAGGGTTCTATTAATACCTTTTGGAGAGCTATAGCTCCTTATATTGTTCCTGCTCTTCGATACAAACTACCTGTTGAGTTTAGGGAAGAACTATTCATTAGTTATCCGAGAGGATCTGTTGAAGATAAGGTTTATGATTCTGAAATTCAAGAGATTCATGAAATTGCAGTACCTGATACAGTGTCTGGGAGACGCGAAACTTTTCCTCATGGTAGGGTTGGATATGATATCCAGACAACAACTGGAAACTATTTCGCTAATGGGGTACTGGTTCACAACTCAGGAAAGTTGGATGGCGGGCTCTTGACATCTCTTTGGTTATCAGAACCAAGAGACCTTATGGTGCGACTCTTGTCTATGGGGTCCAGCACGTTCAGAGAGAACTTGGCTCATGCCTTGAATGGTATGATCTTCTCGGAGAATAGATTCGGTATCCGACATTTTGGACACATTCTCTATGAGCCTATGGGTAAGGAAGAAGCCGAGAAACATAACGACAACTACAACAGAGTTAAGAGCGCAACAGACCAATTCATGAGGGCATCCGACTATGCTCTTGGTGGAGCAGGTACGGCTCCTGGTGATGCAGACGCTAGTCAAGCTGTGACAGGACTTGGAGACCTCTTCTCTTCTGTGACTACTGGTGGGTTCGATGCTATGTTCGGCGAGGTTGGAACGAGAGGTGTTCAGTTCCCTCTAGTCCAGATGATGATGGCTAACTTCTTCCGCAAGAGAGACTTTGAGCTTTACAAGAGAAACATCTATCCGGGCAACGGTACCGGTGTGGCTC
>CAYOVR010000007.1:0-20352 GCA_964407465.1 uncultured Candidatus Saccharibacteria bacterium | reverse complement strand
AAAATCAAAGCATAAGCTAGATGGCAGATCAGGTATTACAAGATATTAAAGATCGGATTGATGTTGTTGATTTGATTGGTTCGTATATTCAAGTAAAGCGTTCCGGTACGAACTTCAAAGCCGTCTGTCCGTTCCATAACGAAAAAAGTGCAAGTCTGATGGTTTCTCCGCAGAAACAGATTTGGCACTGTTTTGGTTGCGGTGAAGGCGGTGACATCTTCGGTTTTGTGATGCGCCAAGAGAATATTGATTTTAAACAAGCTTTGGAAATCTTAGCCAACAAAGCTGGGGTGAAGTTACCAGAATATAGTGGCGCCAACAAAGAAGACGATGCTTTAAAACAACTTATCACTCGGATCAATAATTTTGCTGCGAAGTTTTACCATAAGCAGTTAGTTAGCGAGGCCAGCGGAGCAAGCGCCTTAAAGTACATCAAAGACCGTGGTTTAACTGATGAGACTATAAAAGACTGGGAAATTGGTTATTCTCCAGATGATTTTCATACTTTAGAAAAAGAACTATCGAAAAAAAGCGTTAAGACTGAAGCCCTTGTAAGTGCGGGCGTGAGCGTGCGTTCAGACAAAGGCGGAATTTACGATCGATTTCGTAATCGAGTTATGTTCCCAATTCATAATTACTTTGGTGATGTCGTCGGTTTTTCCGCACGAACCATGGAAGCGGATGCTAATACTGCTAAGTACATCAACAGCCCTGAAACTTTAGTCTACAACAAGAGTAAAGTCTTGTTTGGATTGTATCGTGGCAAAGAAGCTATTCGCCAAGCAGGGGAAGCTGTAGTTGTGGAAGGACAAATGGATTGTATTCAAGCACATCAAGCTGGGTTTAAGAATGTTGTTGCTACAAGTGGGACGGCTTTAACCTCAGATCAGTTACGCATGCTCAAGCGTTTAGCTGACACAGTGAAATTTTGTTTTGATGCTGACAATGCTGGGATGATCGCCACGCATCGTATTGGTCAACTTGCGATTCAACTTGGAATTAAGTTGCAAATTATTGTGTTACCAAAAGGAAAAGACCCAGAAGAGCTTATCAAAAGCGACAAAGAGTTGTGGCAGAAAGCGGTTAGCGAGGCAGTGTGGTTCGTTGATTTCTATATCGAGCAAGGTTTGAAGCGCTATCAATTTAACACGATTGAACAAAAACAGTATGTCAGTGATTTTCTTGCGCCAATCTTGAAACTCATTCCTGATTCTATTCAGCAAAGCCATTACATTCGTAAAGTTAGCCAAGACTATGGTATTAACGAAACTGATTTACAAAAGACTGTTGGCAAGATAGCGCCATCAGCTTCTCCAAGCATGCCTGATGAAAAAGCTTCTCATTCAGTTGACCAATCTGCTCCAAGTTCAACCCTGGCGCTGGAGAAACAGGTCTTAGGTGGGCTTTTGGCAGTCCCTGAGTTCGTCTCAACCATCAAAGATGATCTAGCAGAAGCTGACTTTTCAGACCCTGAAGTTCTGGAGATCGCTAAAATTATCATAAACGGTCAAAGTCCCGATGAAGCCGTGCTTTCTTCCGCAATTGCCAAAGAGGCACAATTTATGGTAGAATCACAATTAGAATACCTCGATAACAACACAACTGCGCTCGTCTTCGAGTTGCAAAAAAGTTTTTATATGCTCAAGCTGCACGGTATTAAGTATCGACAGCAGCAGATAACACAAGCGCTAAAACAAGCGGAATCACAAGGCTTAACCGATCAGGTCAAGACCATCGGACAAGAATTTGCCACTTTATCCGCCAAGCGCATGGAGTACGAAAATAGGCTCAGTAAATAGGTGCCCTTTGGAAGCGAGATAAAACCTCGCAAGTTTTTGTTTCTCATTAAGATTTTTTCACATGGTCACAAAGAAGAAGGCTAAGAAAGTAGTAGCAAAACATAAGCCAGTCAAGAAAGTGGTTAAAGCTAAAAAGCCTGCGAAGAAAAAAGTTGCTGCAAAACATTCTGCTCACAAAGCTAAGAAAGCAGTTCACGCTAAAAAAGCTTCTCCAGTAAAATCAAAACACGTCGCTGGTTCACCACTAAGTATTGATGTTGAAAAGGCTTTAGAAGCTTTAGGTCAAAAAGGTCATGGTCGTGGTTTCGTTACTGAAGCCGAACTTTTGCATACATTGCCACAGTTTGAAGATGATATTGTCGGCTTAGAAGCTGTGATGTTTGAACTTGAAAAGCGTGGGATTGAAATTGTCGATCAGGAAGTTGCGTCCATTTGGGAACAGAACAAAACTGATGACGACGAAAAGACCAGCGGTAACAAGAGTCGCAAGCGCAAAGAAGATATGCCTGAAGCGTTCGATCTTGGCGATATTTACGATGACTCAATTCAAATGTATCTTCGCGAAATCGGTAAAGTACCTTTGCTTACTGGTGCTGATGAAATTGATTTAGCTAAGCGTATTACTCATGGTGATGAAGCTGCGCGTAAGCGTTTAACCGAAGCGAACTTGCGTTTGGTTGTATCTATCGCAAAGAAGTATATGGGTCGTAACTTAGGGCTTCTTGATTTGATTCAAGAAGGAAACTTAGGTTTGTTCCGTGCTGTTGAAAAGTTTGATTGGCGCAAAGGTTACAAGTTTTCCACATATGCGACTTGGTGGATTCGTCAGGCCATTACTCGTGCTTTAGCGGATCAATCTCGTACGATTCGTATTCCTGTTCACATGGTTGAAACATTGAACAAGTACGCTCAAGCCGAACGTCAGTTGGTGCAGGACTTAGGTCGTGAACCTCTCCCAGAAGAAATTGCTGCTGAAATGGGAATTGATGTTGAAAAAGTTTATCACTTGAAGAAAATTTCTCAAGAAACTGTGTCTATTGATTCTCCTGTTGGTGAAGGTGAGAGCGATGAAGACTCTACTTTGAGCGAATTCATTGAAGATGAACAGCATGCCGCACCTGGTGATCAGGCTGGACGTCAGTTACTTAAAGAGTATGTACACAATATTTTGAAAGATCTTGATCCTCGTGAACAAAAGATCTTGAAGTTACGTTTTGGATTGGAAGATGGCGTGACTCACACTTTGGAAGAAGTTGGCGAAGAGTTCGGTGTTACTCGCGAACGTATTCGTCAGATTGAAGCCAAAGCTTTGGAACGTATCAAAGAACACGTTGATATTCACAAGTTAAGAGACTACTAGAAAAAAGCTCCCTTAGTGGGAGCTTTTTTTGTTAAATAAAACAAGGTATTTTCTAGATTTTTGCTTACTCGTGGGAGAAAAATTATTTTGCTCATACGAATGAGCGATTAGTGGGTTATACACCGCTTTTTCGATTTTCTGTCAATATTTAGTCTTGTACTTGTTTGTAGAAAGAGTATTCTGATAGTGGAAGGAAAAGTAATTGATGCAACAAGCGGTACACAGAGCCATGCTTTCTCGCAACAGCGAAAAGCCTCAGGCGGTTAGCCTTGTTCATCTATAGGAAGTTCTATAGACCCAATCGCTATGAGAATGCACGGCCATAGTTAAATCCCTGACACGTAATTGTACGGTCAGGGATTTAATCTATATAGAACTTATTTTAGTTCACCTTTTAACCATTTAAGGTAATCGCTGTTTACTTCTGCAAAAGGTAGTAACCCGATAAATGGAGTTGTATCGCTATGAAGAGGTCTAACAGCTTTTGTTATAGCTTTATATTTCGAAGGCAGAGTTACCATAATTAACATGCTACCTTTAATCTTTTCAATTTTACCAGACTTTGGTGGCCAGAAATAAGCGGCTTCTCGTTCGGGAATAATATCAAAACAGGCGATCAGTCTTTCTTTCAACAAAGCTCTGCCGATACGATCCGCTTGCTGTTTGTTCGTGCAATTTACTACTACCCAAGAGATACTGTTAGATTTTTTCATGATTACTTTGTTAGTGCTTTAAGGTCTGATAAGACTTCTTCTGGATGCGCCTCAGGTTTAACACCTTCGTAGATTTTAGCGATTTTGCCTTCGGGATCTATTAGAAACGAAGTTCTCGCTATTCCCATATATTCTCGACCCATAAACTTTTTCATTTGCCACACGCCATAAGCGTTGATCATTTTCTTGTCTTCATCAGCTAGTAAAGTAAAGGGGAGTTTGTATTTGTCGGCAAACTTTTTATGTTTCGATACTGAGTCAGCGCTAACTCCAAACACAACAGCTTTAAGTTTTTTAAACTTCGGTAAGTTATCACGAAAACTACAAGCTTCTTTGGTGCATCCAGGGGTGTCATCTTTTGGATAGAAATAAAGCAAGACCCATTGCCCAGTATAGTCTTTGAGTGAATGGGTTTTATTGTCTTGATCAGCGAGTGAGAATTGCGGCGCTTTGTTACCAACTTTTAAGTTCATAGTTATTCTGTTTTAGGTAGGGTATCTTTCCAAGTCACTAAGTTCGGGGTGCTTAATGGTACTAGTTCAATCCAAGTTGAGCCACGATAGAGTTCAATTTCATTACCACTATCATCCACAAATTGTGTGGCGCCATCAACAATTTTCCAAGCCCCGCTAATTACTTTGCCTCCTCGGAAGACTAAAGCTTTACCGCCGGATTTTGTATCAACATCAATGCGGAATTTGTCATCCCCTGGGATTGGTGCTGATTTTACGTATTGGATAATGATGTTTTTGGCTTCTAAAATTTGGCTGCTTGAAGCGTCCGAATGGTTTTTACCATTATGATTTCGTAAATAAGCATTGGTAGTTTTGTTGTAGGTATAGCCAACTTTGTAGCTAGGAGTAGAGAAATCAATCGAGATAGTATCAGCAAGTTGCCCTTCGGGGCCGAAGTAGTCATTAAATGGGCGTCTATGAAGATCGGCTTTAGTGATAAGGTCCTTGTTCTCTAGGTAAGAGCGAAGTTTTTCTGTGCTGGCGTAGGTGTTATGAGGAGCGCTGCGCGATTTGATTCTTGTAAAGTAATCGCCGTTGTAAAATTCGTTGAGGTCTGTAAGTTTTTTGTAGTATCCGTTTGAGATTTTTTGTAGGACTTCATCGCTACCACCGACGTGGGCATAGAGCGCACTCAGTTCGTTAGCGATGTCGGCATAGTAATCGCGGGCAGAACGAATTGGGCCAATGCTTTCGGCCTCTTGGCTGTGGTAAACTGCCATAAAGCGGGTGATTCCACCTTCGGCTAAGGCTTCGTAGATAATATCGGCTTGAGCCAGTCCAGATTGTGGCCGAGCATCCGGATGATTCTCGATCATTACGGCGATGGGTCGTTTCTCGGCAATTTCTGCATCAACAAGTGTGCCATTAATTGAGGGGACACGTCTGTCTTTTTCTGGTTCGGTTATGCTATCGATACTTAAATCACCCGAACGCACTTTTAAATAGAAGACGGTGGTAGCGCTCAATACCGCTAGTAGAACAACAATTAAAATTGTGAAGTTAACTTTGCTAATGCGCATTTTCATAGTATTGATATTGTATCATAAAACTCCATGGTTTAACCCATGGAGTTTTAAAAAGTTTGATTTATTTATTGGCAACGGTCAGAGTCGCTTCCGTATACGGCTCGACATGCGATTTTCCAAATGCCAGTGTTGCGGAAAGCGTTAACTACACCACCTCTTACTCTAAGTCCGGCATCTCTGGCTTGAGCTTCCTCAGTGAGTTGACTGCTGTTGTCTTGGGAGCCATCGTCAGGGCCTGTGTAGTAGCCACCAGTTGAGTTAAGGGCGTCGGTTGGGTTATTACTACACCCAGGTGAATGTATTCCGCTAATATCACGCGTACCTTGTTGTCTGTTGCCTTCAGTGACTGTAATTCTTGATTTAACATTAGCAGTAAGAGCACAGCTTAAATATTGACTTTGAGTACTGGTGGTAAGTGAGTGTCTGGAGCTGAAAAAGTAATCCAAGCTTCCCGGATCATGATCCCATGGACTAACAGCGACATTGAACGTTGCTGTTGCACCTGGGTTCACAATGGAGGCGAATGGTTCTAGACCACCAGATGATGTAGTGAGACTCTTAAAGTTCCAGAGGTTTGAAGTTCCGTCGTTAGGACCATGACTTAAGGTAAATGCCGATGGGCCGCAGGCAGTGGTATCGTTGTTTGTAACCCTGACAGCAAAAGATGTGGTACTCCCGTTAGCTATAGTTGCAGAGGTTGGAGTTACCGCAACAGTTTGCAAGTTGCGTGTACAGCCTACAATAGAGCCACTGCCGCTTCGGCAATGAGTTTCTGTTATCTGGCCAACTTGAGACGCCGGTGTAACATCACACCTCAAAGTTACGGGTGAGCCGGTTTCAGGAGTACAGGTTAAAGCAATCCAACTACCTCTGATTATCTCATCTTGGTTTGTGGTAATAGGGCCTGTCATTTCTGTGTAAAATGTGCCAACTTTTCCATTTGTAATCCAAGCAGTGGTATTTAGGACTTTTTTATCAAGGCGACCTTCTCCTCGATTTTCAGGAAGATGACAATCCCAAGAGAGATCGAATCTGGTTTTTGCCATATTACTGTTAGCGATTGCTTGCCCTGCTCTTGGTGTAACGGTAAGTGTTGGTGTGAAGGCTCCTGGGGTGGTACCATCATCGTTTGGCGGTGTTACGATGGGTGGTGTAACGACAGGAGTTGGGGTTGAGACAACAGGTGGCGTAATCCTTAGAGTTTGGCTGATAGCGTTTATAGGGCCTCCTCGCAAGAAAGCAGCTTTACTCTCAGACGAGTTTAACGAACCTTGTAAAAATGCATTAGGGTCGGCTAAGTAGACGATTCCTGCTAGAAATCCGATGACAAACAAAACAATAGCAGCGGTGAGCCAAATATTGGCACGTGCTTTGGTGACTAAAGCAAAACGAGATTGAAATTCGTCATAGCTTTGGTCAACGCTTTTATCAATTGAGCGACTTGTTCGTCGTGGAGAATCACTGATTTTTCTAGGCATTTTTGTTTCGGATCAATAGTTTTTAAGCTCTGTTATTATACCACAGATTACTGTGCGGATAGTGTGGCTATGTTAAGAGTTCTAGAAGTTTGGTGACCAGTGAAGTTTGGACCACCATAGCAAGTAACAGTATAAGTTTTGTCTACTTCTGTGCCAACTGTTTTCTGCTTTTTAAAGTTAGCTGAGTTTCCGCCTTGGGCCAGGGTGTAGCCATGATCGTTTTTGAGATTGGACGTTATAGTATTTGCACAGCGCCATGAAATTATTAAGGTGCTGTTTGCTTGAACTGTGACATTGTCACCGTTTTGGACTGCTCCGTTTCCTGTGACTCTGAATGATTCAACCACCGGATCGGCAACTATGTAGAGTGCGGTAGCTTCAGTTTCATATGTAGTGCCATTGCTGACAGTCGATACGGTAATTTCAATTGGATACGTTCCATTGCCAATGGTCCCGGGGGAGCTCATTGTTAGGTTTACCGTTTGAGATTGGGTACTTGCGAGATTAGCCATCTTAAAGGCGCTAAAGGTTTTGACCCAATTTGCGGATGGTTTTTTAGCGTCGATAGTGTAGCTATGTGCTATACATCCAGTATTTGTGACAGTGATAGCGTACTGAATAGGACCACCTGGATAAGTTGATTGTGAGGTTGGGCTGACATTAACGGTTGGATTTTGTTCTGTACAAACGTCACCGCCAGTGTTGATCGGAGGGGTTAATACACTATTTACTGCGTATTGATTCCTCGCCGCACTTGATGTTAATGGCTGTAATCCATCTGGATTATAGACTGAAAACAGGTAACCAAACACGCCAATTGCAGCTATCACGACAACACATAAGGTTCCTACCAAAAATTTGGTGAAAGGATTACCAAAGAGTATTTTTTTCATTTTTCTTCGCTAATTATTTATTTTAAATAGTGCATTAATTATACCACTATTTTGTTGGATTTAATAAAAACTTATACACTTTTGGGAAAATCGATAAAATTACCAGCTTCCACCGCCTCCACCACCGCCTCCACCTCCAGAGCCTCCGGAAAAACCACTACCACCTGAGCTGGCAGTTGTAGTACTGCTTCCGACTGCGCTATTAAGCGAAGAGGAAAAGTCGCCAAGAGAACTGCTTAACAGATAAGCGTTAAAGGCGTGGCCAGTGCCATCGCTATACCATGAAGGGTTAGTCTTGTAGATGTCTTCGAACTGTTTGGACCAGGCCTTGTCTACGCCGAGGGCGATTGCAAAAGGTAAAAGCTTTTCAAAAAGCTGGGGATTCTTTTCAGGAGCATTATGGAATTTTAATCGATCTTTTTCGGCAACATTCATATACTCTTTTAGACCAAGAATGTGTTCGCGAGCCAAAACTCCTTTATGGGTTCGCATCGGCATAAGCGCTCCAAAAATAATAATTATGGCAGACGATATTAATACAGCTAGTCCGCCATAGAGTCCAAAAATGGCAACTGCGACACCACTACCCCAAATGGCAATAGCTCCACCAACGATAATGAAAACTGCGCGGAGAGTGTGGGGGTTTCTGGGGAAGAATTCTTGAGAAATTAAGTCTTTGGTTGTTTCGGACTTGGCTTGGTTAATTTTTTTGCCAAATTCAACGTTCTTACTAAGTTCCGAAAGCTTGACTAGAGTGCCATCTTTAAATAAAGCATCGAATAGGGTTTTGTCGGCTGTGGTGAGTTCTGTGCCAGCGTCTTTTAATTTTTTGAGTTCGTAGTCCGCACCCTTGAAGACTAAAAGCTTTTTAGTCTCAATACGATTAATGTGGATGTAGCCCTTGGTTGCAAGATAAATAATTTCGGCTGAGACATCTTGTTTATGAGGAGAGTAATCTACTAGCGTGCCAACAGCTAATGGTGTGAGATTATCGGGTGCTTCGTATTGAGCCACGATGTTGCCCGTGCCTTTAGGGTCTTTGCCATACTTTCGCCATAAGTAATACATCCCAAAGAATATGAGGATTGGTAGTCCTAGAATAAAGTTGTCTTGGATAATCCACAGAACTTGTTGAGTTGTTGTGGGTTGAGTTACAAGACCCTTGGGAAATCCGGCGACAATCGTTAGGCCTTCACCAGCTTCGAGTGAGCGATTGGGAGCGTAGCTCAAAGTATTGCCATTGGAAAGAGTAGAGCAGTCGCTTTCGGTGCTGCCTTCAATGCCTGTAAAGCATTTTGTGTTTACACCGTTGCCATTCCCAGGCACCGTGACCGTTGCTGTTGCAGATTTCATCGGAACTTCCCAGGTTGTACCCACGGCGTTCCAATAGAGTTCATCATGGTCATCAAAATAATTTATGGCACGAGTTACAGTGTAGTTGATCGTATATGGTTGTTCACCAGTGATAAATTTGTCGGCATCACCGATTTTGAGTTTTATACCATTTCCTTCACGCGATGTTTCAAAAGGGACAGAGCTGTTTGCTAAGCTCACTGAAATATCGCTGATGCGTAAATTATAATTACCACCTCGGGCTTTGTAGCGCAGGGGGATGGTGCGGTAGATGCCGTGACGTTGTTCAACTCCAAAATTATAGAGAATAGACTCCGAAACTTTAATCTGACTGTTTGAGTCGATAGTAATTGCTACGTCTAGTCGAGTAACTTCCTCGGTAGGCGTTTGAGCTAGGCTTGTATTCGGGAGCAACAAAATGCTGGCAAACAATAGTCCAAAAAGTTTGTATTTCATGCTTTAAGTATAAACCCATTTAAGTAAATATTGAATAGGCTGGACAGGTTGGTGGAAAAGTGGTACAATGTTTTTTCGGTTCGCGGACAAAACATTTTTGTTGGAGGAAAGAGTAGAGATGAGCAGACCCAACATTGCATTGATCTACGATGAGCGCTTTGTCAGGCTCATATTGCACATCCCTGAAGGGCGTCGTGCATCTGACGAAAAGCGTCAGATCCAAGAACCGCCAGTCCACATGGCGATCATGGCGTTCGTCGAGCACGTCATGTACGAGTTCGGCATTCTCATGCCGAGTCTTGGCAACGATCAGCCTCGCCGCCTGCTTCAGGTGGTTCGCGGGCAGGTAGTGGAGCAGCCGATCGAGGATGAGTGCGAACTCATCGTGCTCATCGAGGGCGACCAGCCCTACGAGCGACTCTGGACCAAGATCCAGGCCATCAAGCCGGAGAAGCTCTACGCTCTCCCGGATCATCAGAGGGAGGTTATCGAAGCATTCTTGCGTCCTGGCGTCCACTGACGCCACGAGTTTCGCAGCCAGCTTCGCTCTGGCACACGCCCGCCCAGGACTTCGGTTCTCGGCGGGCTTCTATTTTATATACATCCCATCACCAAAAGAAAAAAGTTTGTATTTCTTACTAATCGCATTTTTATACAAAGCTAAGAGTTGTTCACGACCGACGAAAGTGGCGACGAGCATTAGCAAACTGGATTTTGGGACATGAAAATTAGTGATGATTTGATCAACAAACTTAAACTTGTAACCAGGTTTGATAAACAAGTTGGTGGTGCCGGTAGGTTTGGAGATTTTATTTGCGGAGTTGCTAGCTGATTCTAAAGTACGAACCACAGTTGTACCTACAGCAATGATCGGTCGTTTGTCTTTTTTGGCTTTGTTGAGAAGTGCTTGGGTCTTAGCATCTATTTCATACCACTCGCTGTGAAGTTTACCTGTTTGTAAATTTTCTTCTTTCAGAGTGGCGAACGTTCCTTGGTTAACATGAAGTGTGACGTAAGCCATTGTGACGTTACGCTTTTTGAGTTTTGCTAAAAGACGTTTGCTGAAATGCAGACTTGCGGTTGGTGCGGCTACTGAACCTTTTTGTTTCGCAAATACAGTTTGATATTTGTCTTTAAGTTCACTTTGCGTCAGAGGTGAGTGTTTGATATACGGTGGAATTGGGACATCGCCATATTTTTCTAAAATGCTATGAATTTTTTTAATATCAAAAGATGGCTTGAGGAAATAATACTGCCCATCTTGTTTGGTGATCTTGAAACTTGTTTTTGAATTGAGTTTTAAAGTTTCTCCAATGTTAAGTTTGCGATCACTTAATACTTTGATCGTATCTTTTAAAGCTTCAAGATATAAAATGATGACTTTGCCCCCAGTAGGTTTTTTAAGAGAAAGCCGTGCGGGTATAACTTTAGTATGATTGAAAACTATGACCGCGTTGTTGGGGATATGATCCACTAGATTTAAAAACGTATCATGGATGATTTCATGAGACATGCGATCGTAAACCAGTATCTTGGCACTATCACGCGGTGAAGCCGGTTCTTGGGCAATTGCAGAGGTGGGGAAGTTGAAATTGTATTGTTCGAGGATTTGTTCAAAATTCATAAGTCATTTTAACTGATTTTAGCTATGTTGCGCTAATTTTCCATCTTGATTTTTGTGATGAAAAGGAGTACAATTAGGTCTTGTTGTGGCTACATATCTTCGCGGATTATGAGCCATGCAAAATCATACATTTCGAACCGGAGGATGGTCCATGCCCTTATCGGAAACGGGAACGCGGATTGTTCAGGTGATGAAAGACCGTAAGGTCTTCAAGCACACTAGCGAACACGGTCTCCACTTTACTGGAGCCAACGTCATGGTCGTGAAGTTTTGTGGCGATGGCCTCAAGGCGCACGACAAGGTCGCCCATCAGCGCAAGATCTGCGCGCAGATCGGAATCCCTCCTGAGCATCTACACCTGCTCTCTACCAATGGCGGTGCTCTGTGGATGAGCGCTCATCCCAAGTTTGTCGCGGCGTTCCCTCGTCATTTCAACGAGGTTTATCCGAAGTCGGAGATGGATCTCGACGAGGTGGTTGAATCGTGCGACCTTATGGACACGAACATTGTCGGTGTCTACGGCCATGGCCCTTGCGCCAAGGCCCGTCAAGCCGGCATGAACGTGTTTGAGGTCGTCGACAGTGTCGTCACCGCCCGTGCAAATGTGCTCGCCCACGGCGAACGCATGCGCTCGCCTGACAAGCCGAGTTTGATCGTTCTGCCCTACTACCATATCGAGAGCGGACACAAGGAGACCTTCCTTCTCGAGCCAGAGCTGTTTCTGGAACAGCGTGACGAACTCGAGTACATCTCGTACGAGATCGCTCGCGCCCACGCCGGTAGTGCGTGAGTCAGTCACGCGATTTCTGTGCCGTCGGTTCCTCTGCAGGAACCGCCGGCCTTCTTTTTGACTATTTTTAACAGACAGAATAATATAGTTTAGTAATTATGGAATATGGCTACGCCCTACAAAAGGAATATATGGATAAAAAAACAATGTCGCTCGTTGAAGCGCAAGAATTTGGTAAGAAAAACGTTTGCAAAATTATCAACTTTGATAGTCGTTGTGTTGATGGTCGTTATGTGGGAGGAAATGATTTACCAGCAATAGCTAAGCCTGGCGGTGATGCTGGAACAGTGATGATTGCTTTTGGTGCATTGAATAAGCTTGGAATCCATCCAGAAGCCTCAGAGGTATTGTCTGTGGTTGAATCGGTGATAGGTGGTTCTGAAAAGTTTAATTTTCATACAGATAGTCATGCTGAGCACGATCACGCTAACGCTGGTATGGGTTGTGGCCATTTAAAGCAAGCTAAAACCGATCCTGATGCATATGGATTAGAACAGGAGCAGATTGATTTTCTATTCGGTGAATTACCAAAAGAGTTAGAACACGGGGCTCATCAAGAAGTTTTACAAGGTGATCACGGCGAGCAAGCAGTTATGGTGGTTATCTCAGATGATTACAGCTTAAAACCAAAACTCGCTGATGGTTCACAAGCTTTTATTTATCAAAAAACACATGATGAAAAGACGCAAGAACGTCTTGCTCATGCTCTTCATGAAAAATTCAAAGGAAATTATTTAGATCTCTCACTGGATCAGATAGACCAAGCTGTAACCGAAATCGCAGCAGTACAATTACAAGAAACTTTAAAGAGACTAGCTAACGGACTTCCTATTTTCGTAGTCACAATCGACAAAGAAGGTAAGGTTTCTGTAGCTGAGTAAGTAATCAAGAAGACATCGTTCGAAAAGTGTGGTTAAAGCCCCGACACTTTTCTCATCGATGTCTTCTTGGTATATTCTTCGATATTATATGCCATGAGCGGACAGTTTAGTGTTGTTAAGAAAAGTATTTGGGCCCCTCTACTTTTCGTATAACACTAAACTGGACGCCTTTTGGTTTTGTTTATTCGGTTAAGCTAGAGGTACAGTGCATACACTTAGTGGCTTTGATAGGAACACTGCTTAGACAGAATGGGCACTCTTTTGTGTCTGGGGCTGCCTCCGGCTTTAATCTAAGTCTATTAACTTGGCGGATAATCAAGAACAGGACGAATGCTACTAAAGCAAATTCAATAACGTTATTGATGAACGTTCCGTAGGTAATTACCGGCGCACCAGCTCTTTGAGCAGCTTCTAGGCTTTTAAAATTACCAGAGAGCGAGATGTATAGATTGTTTAGATCGATTTTTCCCGTGAGCAGTGAAAGCGGTGGGGTAATAATATCAGTGACTAATGAAGATACAATTTTGTTAAACGATGCACCGATGATCACACCAATCGCTAAATCGATGACGCTACCTTTTAAAGCAAATTCTTTAAATTCTTTGAGCATAGTTATTGTGCTAATTGTTCCATAGGTTCGTCAGCGCTTGGTCCGTAGATAGACGGAACTTTACCATCGGCTAAGCGAATGTAAACTGATAATTGTCCACGATGATGAACTTGATCAAACAGCATGCTCATCAGAGCTTCAACGCGGGGGGCTTGTCTGCCGATCCATTCCATATTGCTTTCGAGTTCTGCGTCCGGTGTGGCTTTAATTTTGTCAGTGACCTGGGTCATCATGCCTTCAAACGCGACAATTAATTCATCAGCTGTGGCGAGGTCTGGTCCAACGACTTTAGTCCAATCAACCGCGCCTTCACAAATTTGGATCATAGCGACACCTTCAGCAATGAAGGTTTGCATAAGTTCTTTTGCAGAGCGTGATTTTTCGTGAGGTTTTAAGTCTAGTTTGTCAGCAGGGTAAGCTTTTAGGACTTTTGTAGTTGTTTGAGCTTCCCATTCGAATAACCCAAGGAATCGTTCTTTTTCTGTCATAGTTTTTTCGTTAATGCGTTACTTTCAGTATATCTTTATATAAAAAAACACTCAAGTTATGAGTGTTATGGTATAATTCCTGAGTTAATCATTATATGTTATCCATGAAAAAAGAGAAAGTCTATAAACCCTCAAAAGTAAAGGTAAAACGATCCAGCGCTGGCCTTGGTTTGTACGCAGTAAACGCTATTCCGAAAAAGCAGTTTATCATCGAATATAAAGGTCCTATATTGAACGAAGCCCAAGTTCAAGCTAAGGGTGGAAAGTATTTGTTTGAAATTAGTCGAAACAAAACGATTGACGGTACGAGTCGCAAAAACGTCGCGCGATATATCAATCACTCATGTAAGCCTAACGCTGAAGTTGATATTAAGAAAGGCAGAGTTTTAATTAGCGCAATTAAGAATATTGCGGCTGGTGAAGAGATTGGTTACGATTATGGTAAAGAATATTACGATGATTATATAAAACCTTACGGATGTAAGTGTCATGCAGAAAAGCATTTGTATTTAGCCAAACCCAAAAAGAAAGTTGTTAAGAAAAAATCAACAAAGAAAGTTAAGAAGCGTGTCAAAACAAAAACCGCCCGATAACGTTATCGGCGGTTTTTGTTTTGGAGGATCTTCTTGATAGTTTTAGTCTGTTTTTTGGCGCGTAGTTTTAGGTCTTGTTGTTTACGTGTGTCATCAAAGGCTTCGATGCGGTTAACTTCTTTGCGAAGTTTCAAAAATTGTTCGTAATGTTTTCTGGTAATGTCTTTGTTCTTGATGGCTTGAACAATCGCACAACCATCACTTTTTTCATGATCACAATCACGAAATTCGCATTCCGAAGCTAAGGCTTCAATGTCTGCAAAGTTTTCTGAGAGCGATTCTTCTGAAGCGACTGTGCCCAGTTCACGCATACCTGGGGTATCAATGAGGACAGCGCCGTTGGGAAGCATGATGAGTTCGCGTCTGGTCGTGGTGTGCTTGCCTTTGTCATCTTTTTCCCGAACTTCTTGAGTGTGTTGTCGGTTGAAGCCAATTAAGTTATTGATCAAAGTTGATTTACCAACACCGGAAGAGCCGACAAAGACTAAAGTTTCTCCTGGTTTAATGTACTCAGTAATTTTCTCAATCTCGTTTGGATTTGTCGCTTCAATAGAAATTATAGGAGTATCTTTGGCAATAACTTTGATTTGACCAATTTGTTGTTGAATGTCGGTGGCTTTATCGCTCTTGTTTAAAATGATCACTGCTCGTGCGCCGCTGTCTTTAACGAGGAGCAAATAGCGTTCAACTCGCGAGACGTTATAATCATCATCGAGTCCCATGACAATAAACACGACATCAATGTTGGTGGCTATAACTTGGGTTTGGATTTTTTTGCCAACTTCTTTGCGAGCGAGTTTGGTTATACGAGGAAGAACTTTGGTGACGACCGCTTTTTCTTCTTGAGGCAGTTTATCAAAAGTCACCCAATCGCCAGCTTTGGGCATTTGGAATTCGTCAGTTTTGTATATGAATTTTCTAGGCACTACACCGACGAGCTCGCCTTCGTTGGTGTAGAGGAGTACGCCTTGTTTGTGTTCAGTAATGACTCGGCCAACGTGGGTTTCATCATACTGTTCTTTTTGTAGAGAGAGGTAATGTTTCCAACCAATATCAGTAATGTGCATAATCCTTATTGCTGGGGTTTTTTGAAGCCTTCAAGGGCGCGAAGTACTTCCATCGGTAACGCAAAAACGACGGTATTAGATTGGTCAGAACTCATATCATTTATTGATTGAAGCGTGCGCAAGTGAAGCGCGCCATCGGAAGCTGATAAAATTTGTGCAGCTTTAGCAAGGTTCTCAGCAGAAGCAACTTCACCTTCAGCTTTAATAATTACGGCACGGCGTTCGCGTTCGGCTTCAGCTTGCTTGGCAATTGTGCGTTCCATATCTTCCGGTAAGCTTACATCTTTAAGTTCAAAGTTATTGACTTTAATACACCACGGATCAGAGGCGTGATCCACAATGGCCCGAATTTTTTCTGAAATTATTTCTCGTTGGCTGAGCAGTTCATCAAGTTCGGCTTCACCGACAACATTACGCATGGTTGTTTGAGCGAGTTGCGAGACAGCGTAAAAATAGTTTTCAACTTCTAAAATCGCTTTGGAGGCATCACTAACTTTGTAGTAAATAACAGCGTTAACTCCAACTGAAATGTTATCTTTAGTGATAGCTTTTTGTTCGGGAACATCTACGGCTTTAACACGCATGTCGACTTTGCGCATCGATTGGAATACAGGAATGACAACACGCCATCCTGGTTCGATAATGCGGGTAAAACGACCCATGGTAAACAATAGCCCTTTTTCGTACTGGTTAACCTGGCGCAGGACAATTACCAATAAAATGATGACCCCGACGATCAAAATGAGAGTAGACATAGAGGTTATTTCTGAATGCTAAATCTACCCTTATTATAGCACTTTTAGAGGAGGTCGAAGTTGCGGAACAGGGAGTAGCAATCAGGTTCGTTGCGATTTGTGGTGTGAACTGGTTTTGATAGTTTAAGTTCAACTGGCTTGTCTTCTGAGCTTGCTTCGAGTTTGGCTAAAGCACTACCAACAATACTACTCGTGATACTATCACTGTCGCCAAAGTTTTCGTAATAAATTCGTTGATCTTCTTTTTGATAACAACCTAAACCAATACGATCGGTACTAATAAAGGTTGTACCTGGTTGGGTTGAGGCAAACTCTTTGAGAATTTCGGGATTGTTTTTTGTAATAACGAAAGAAGCGTAGTCAACAGTTTCGCCGCACATGTCACCTGGGTTGCAGGTGCGAGTTTGGATATCCAAGTAACCGGTGACGGTTAAAGTTCCGTAGTAACCGTACTTCTCAGTTTTTTGGAAGCTAACGTTGTTGGTATTCTCTAAGACGTCGTTAGTCGGGATACTATCAACATCACCGCTAACTCGTTCGTTAGGAGTTGTCTCTGAAGTTTTAGTAGCTTCAGTTTTTGATTTTTCAATAGCGTTTTCGTAACCAAAATCATAGCCAAAATAGAAAGCAGCTCCTCCGCCAATCAGAAATATAACGACAGCAGCGATCGCAAGGTTTTTATTCATGATGCCCCCTTTCTTTAGTGTTACGAAAATTTTGAACTTCTTTGACTCTTTGCTTATAGATTATTTGCGCCTACGAGCATGACTATACCTAAGATAAGCACAGCAACACTAGCTGATCGCAAATATGTGACGTTGTTTTTAAAGTAAGCAACCACAGCAACGTGAGTTTTTGGCATAATCAAAATTGTTAAACCTTTGAGTAAGGTTAGCCAGCCGATTATAGTTAGAAGCGCGGTCCAGCCTTCTAGGGTGTTGTAGTTTCGAACTAACAAAAAACCAATGGATGTAGCAATGATACCGTTTAAGTAAATTGCTGTTGGCTCTTCGCTGTAATGGGTTAGAATACGGCGATAGAAATCCATGTTTAGGCTCATTCCTAAACCGACTGCCACCAAAACCAGACCCATGATTTGGAACACATATGTTTCGCTCATTTTTGTTTCGCTTTATTGATCTTAGTTCTATTATATCATTATATTATCTCGTTATGTTAAGAATGATTTTTTCTCTTAATTAAGCATAAAACACCGAATTATTTTCGATGTTTCAAAAGACTCGCAAAAACTAGGCTGGTAGTGTTTTTAGTTTAGCGCACGAAGGTGCTGATCATATCACCAATGTAGTATGGCCAGATAATGATCGCAAGCAATCCTTTACCGAAGCTGAGGTGCAGAAATCCGATGGTAAATAACCATCCGATAAACCACAAGCTTCCAGTAAAAGTATGATTCTCTATTTTTATTCGTTCCATATTTTTATATTAGCATTAATAATAAAAATGTCTATAAGTGGGTTTTTAGATTTTTCGACTGTCGTAAGCCCAATGTAATACCGCTTGGCGTTGTTTGGGACGGCAGGTGAGATCGCGCAAGTGGCAGTTCTTTTTGATTTGCTGAGTATGTCTTTTAATCGCTTTCCATCGTTTGATTTGTCGAGTGTCGTCTTCACTTCGTCTACCCATGTAGTATCGACAGTACCATTGAAACCAGCCTCGAGGATCTTGTGGGTGAATCCAGCCTTTCCTCTGCCAAGTCTCAAGGTCTTGAGAAGCATCAACTTTGAAGAAATTTAAGCCTTTGCCATGGCCCGCCATGTTTTTTGGAAAGAGTTTGGCTTTTGTAAACCAGTCTTTAGGAAATTCTTTGGTACAGTCACGCATGTATCGACCACCAAACACTCCTAGGGCCAACATTTGTTTTGGGGTAAGCTCTGGTTTGAATTCCGGATCAAAGTTTTTTCCGGCTGATTCAACTAATTGATACTTGTAACCTCGCTGTACTTTATCGTTAACAGTAATTGTCTTAGGTCCACGCATACTAGTTTAATATCCAGATTGAATAGGTTAAGTAAGTCGCAAAACTGACCCAGAGGATGTAGGGGATGAGCAGGCTTCCGGCTATCTTAGAAACTTTGAAGAAAGCAAAAATTGTAGCTAAGATCGCTAGCCAAAGAATGATGATTTCGATCAACGCAGCCCCAGGGTTTTTAAGCCCAAAGAAAATAATTGACCATGCCACGTTCAAGACAAGTTGGAACACATATAATTTTAAAGCATGGCGGACATCACGTCGTTCATAGCCTTTTCGCCAAACGAGAAAAGCCGCGAAGCCCATGATCAAATACAAAATTGTCCACACAGGTGCAAAAATCCAAGATGGGGGATTAAGCTCAGGTTTTATTAATCCTGCGTACCAGTATGGAATTGCTTGTGTGGTAAATAATGAACCAATAAACCCTGCGAGGGGAGGCGCAACGATACTTATAATAAATTTGTATGCATTTTTCATACAGGTAAATTTTTGATTGAACTAATAGACTACAACACCAGCGTTGCTAAGTGGTTTCCAGTTTTCAAGCAATTGTTCGGTGGTCCAATAAAGTTCACCGTAGATTGGATCCATTATGCTAAACCCAATTGGTGTATTTTGATCTCCGACAAAACCAGTGACTACGCGAGCATGTTCACCATTAATAGCATTGATCTGCTGACCGTCTGGTGTTTGCCATGAGACAGTGTTGCCTCTGCCATAGTAACCCCAGATAACAATAGGTCTATCATTTAGTAAGTGCATGGCTAAATCTTGTGGGGTCATGTTTTCTAAAGCCTCAGTATATCTCCAGTTGTTGGCCGCATCTGCAATCGGCTGCCAATAAACGCCATAACCAGTGATGCTCATTTTGCCATCGATACTCCCAACGAAGCCAGTGTATGGGTTACCCCAAGTTGTGCTTGTTCGAGTGGTTGGATCAAAGGCAAGCTTAGAGATAACGTCACTTTCAGTAATGTTAGCGCCTTTGTAGTTTAACGCCATTGTTACTGCAGCGGCCTCACAACTTAGTGAGTGTTCTTGACGGTGAAAGATAACAGGAAGTTTTATCATGTAAAGTCCAGCAACATTGCCTTGTCGTCGCGACATCGCGGCTTTAACTTTACCGATTTCGTATTTTGCAATTGGACTATCAGAAGCATAGAGCGCTCCCGCAACCACTACAATCACACCAATGATTGCCAAAGAGATCTTTGTTCTTTTTGTCATTATGTCTGTTTTAAAAAATTCTAACTAGTAGCTTAAGTATAGCAAGAAACCCTAGTAGTTCCTAAGATTTCTGCTAAAATATAGAAAAGGAATGATGGATTATGAAACAACTGACATTCGATGAAGTTTTTAAAATTTGGATGGATGCTGAAGTCTCAAGTCCGTATCGTCGCGATACACTACCTGTTGTTCAAGAAAAAGGCTTTAATTCAATTACCGAATGGCGTTTAGCAACAGCGTTGCGTCTTGGTATGGACAAGAAAGATTGGACGCTGGAAACCATTGATAATCCAGGTGAAGCCTTACCAAATATTATTGTTGGTCCATATCCTGGGTGGTCAAAGTTTTTTAATAATCAACTGACGACGACATTTGCACAAGCAATGGAAATCCCAGAATTTTTTGAGTGGTGTAAAACGCATGATCGCATAGTTCCATATTCAGAAAACTTTCCTTTCCCAACAGCACTAATTTTATTTCGTAAACCAGACGGTAATCTTATTTGTATAGAAGGTGGTCATCGTGTATGTGCTGTGGCTTATGCAAACAAGCTTGGAAAACCAATAAGTTTTGATGGAAAACCGCCAGTGACCGCGGCCATAGCCAACGTCGCTGAAGAAGAGATTGCAAATATGGTTGAATTGATAAAGTTTGGGACAGCAAAATAAAAACGCCCCAAGCAGTGGGGCGTTTTAGTAATTTTATTTTCTAGACCCAAGCGCCAAGGAT